>JAPLCS010000263.1 GCA_026392145.1 Fimbriimonadales bacterium
AGCCGAAAAGACTGACAAAGAAGGCCTTTACAACATCAATGGTCGAAAAATGTTCATCACCAACGGTGGCAAGGCCGACCTAATCATTTTGATTGCACGAACCAGCGAAACTGAACTCTCTGCTTTCCTAGTTGAGACCAACCAGCCAGGATTCAAGCTAGAAAAGAGAATCCACACCGTAGGCGTTTCCGCTTCAAATACCGTTCAATTTGCACTCGAAAATGCAATTGGATGGCACACTCCATGCTCGTTCGAGCAGGCAATCGGGCTTCTTTATCGTGGTCGACTGGGCATTGCCGCCATGGCGGTAGGCATTGCCGAAAAAGCCCTTGAACTCATGCTCGACTACAGCAAGCAACGGGAACAATTCAATAGAAGACTGTGCGATATGCAAAGTGTTCAAAACATGATTGCTGACAGCGCCATGGAAGTTGAAGCCGCGAGATTGCTCCTTCACAAAGGAGCCGCTATGTACGATCAAGGCCTTCCAGTAGTGAAAGAAAGTTCTTTCGCCAAGTTGTATGCCTCTGAAACCGCCAATCGAGTTACCAACCGAGCCATTCAAATTCACGGTGGCAGAGGAATGACCCAAGAATTCCTCGTCGAAAAACTTTGGAGAGACGCCAAACTCACCGAAATTGGTGAAGGTTGTTCCGAAATTCAGCGCATGGTCATCGCAAAACAAGTTCTAAAATAAAGAACTGACGCCATAATAAAGCATGCTTCTGGCATCCGCTTTACTCCTCGGACTTGGTTCCTTGCAGCAATCTGCAGGGAATCAAGCAGCCCCAGTTGAACTCTTCAGAAAGTTCACGGTTGGTGAAAAGCTCACCTACGTCACCAAGGCTGTATTCACCGATGAACAACGTGTAGGATCACTCCAAACATTTCTTCCAAGCGATGAGGAAATTACTTACCGTCATTCGCTCGAAGTGAAAAAGCTGAAAGCAGATGGCATCGCCGAGGTCCTCTACCTTCGCCCAACCATGACCATCACCGAAGGCGATACTGGCGACTCTGAGGCAAAATCGACCGTTAACAAAACCGACGAGCGCATTCTGCTTGACATCACTCCAATCAACGAAGTCATTCAAATGAAGGACCTCAACCCCAAAAAGGAAAAGAAAGGCGGAGAAAGCAAAAGCGATGGATTAAGACTGAGAACGCAAGGCCAACAGGCCGACGCAGCAACCCAAATACTTCTTCAGGAGTATGTGGGTGATTTCCAGCGTCTCGCATTCTTTGTTGGCAGTCTCGATACTGGTCTCGACATCTCACCTCGAACTACGTTCGAGGAAGTTAAAGTGGGTGATACGTGGAAAAAAACCGCAACCTATCAGCCCCAAAAGCTCAAAGGCCAAGGTGACAAACAAGCAGTTCAGCGTCTGGACTACACCTACACCTACTTGGGACTGATGAAAAATAAAGAAGGCAAAGAAGTCCAGCGGATTCAAGCGAAAGTTATTTTTGAAAACGACATCTCGGAATACGCTCGACAACTGGTAGGAGCATCAAAGGGCGCGATGTATATCAAGTCAGCTCCCATAAAGTTCACTGGACAGATTGACTTCGATTGTGACCCCGCGACCATGCACCTTCTAAAAGCCACAGCAGAATCAAACGGTAGCTTCTCACTCAACCTAAAGGGAGTAGATATGCCCTACGTCGAAGACAGATTCAAAGGCAGAACAACGGTAAAGCTCGAAAGCTGGATAAAAGGCGGAACCGCGAAACCAGAGCCTGCCAAATCAGTTAAAAAAAAAAAAAAAACTAACACGAATTCAAAAGGCAAGAAATCAGGTGGCGGACTCTAAACGTCTCTAACTGTTGGAAATGTCCGAGGCCAATCCGCTGTCAAACAACCCAACTCCTCAGAACTCAGATAATCTCATTAGAGTTGGGTTGATTTTGCTCTTCTCAATGCTGTTGAGTGGAGTTGCCTCAATGCACTCTCCCACAGCCGTTCTTTTCGTAATTCCCTTCTGCTTCATTTCCTGTCTGCAAGTGCTCAAACTCGACCGCTGGCACTTTCTGCATGTAAGTTTCTTGCTTGTTGCAATCATGATGGTTGACACTAAATTAGCTGGTGCCATGTGGATCTACTACTCGCTTGTCGCTTCTCTTCTATCCAAGCGAGGAGTGTACGGTGTGTCATGCATCCTTGTCGGAGACTTACTAAGCCTTCCGATGTTCGCCGTCACCTTAGCCGTGTTTAAGCCCGAAGTATGGCCCCTCACAGCCGCAGTCACTCTCTTCCTTCGAAGCCTGATCACCAGCCGACTACCAAAAATTACCGGCTGGAAACTCGAAATCGGTGCGATGTCAGGATACGGTTCACTGGTAGCTGCTAGCCTAACCGCTGGAACTATCACCGCCTGTTTCTATCTTGAGGAACTGAAACTCTCCCCCAACTTCCTGGTCCAAATCACTTTCATCAACATCGTTGCATTTGTACTGCTTCTCAAATTCCAATCATCGTTCCAGATGATGCGACAAGGCATTCTCGGGCTCTGTAACCTACTTCATTACGCACATCCCTACACTAGCGGGCACTCCAAACGTGTCGCCGGATTGGCAAGAGAAACAGGCCGTAGAATTGGGCTCCCAGAGTGGAAACTAGACCAGGTTGTGTTTGCCGCACTTCTCCACGATATTGGCAAAGTTGCCATTGATGAAAGAATCCTAGAAAAACCAGGGAAACTTGATGACCAGGAGTTTGCCGAAATAAAAAAACACCCCGTCACGGGTGAATCCATACTCAAGCCATTGAGTGATCTCGGCAACGCTCACAACTGGATTCGCCATCACCACGAAAGAGTCGATGGTTGTGGCTATCCCGATAAAGAACAAGACCTCAACATCCCACTAGAAAGCAAACTCATCTGTGTGATCGACGCCTTCGATGCAATGACAGACAATAAAGCTGACGGCCATCGCAGACTGTACAGAGAACCCTACTCAGTTGAAAAAGCACTCGGTGAACTACAACGATGTGCAGGAACTCAATTCGACCCTGAAATTGTCCGAATCTTTGAACAAGTCGTGAGGGAATCCGAACCCTTGTCCGATGAAACAGTTCAACCAACCTTGGAGGAAGCAACCCCATGATCACAAGTTGGACTGTTCTCTCAGCCTTTCTATCTGTGAATGCAATAATTGCGTTTCTTTACATTCCCGCAATGAATCGCCGAAGGCGACATGAGTTAGCAGTGAGCATTGCTGCCGCTGTTGAATCCAGGGCACCAATCACCACCGAAAATCACCTGCAATGTTCCGAAATTTCAGCCCAAATTGCAAGAAAACTTGGGCTCAAACGACAGGAGATTATTCAGTTACAACTCTCAGCCCTGCTTCACAATATCGGGCAAAGTGCAGTTCCTATCGCGATTCTTAGAAATACCTCTCCGTGGCACCACGAGGACGAGGCTCTTTTCTCACGCCACCCCGAACTCGGTGCGGCAATTCTTTCACAAATCCCTTCGCTCGCCCAGTGCTCATCCGCTGTCCAATTTCACCGAGCACGCTTCGACACAGTAAAAGAAGCGCCCATCGAATCAAGAATAATTGGCACCGTGTCGGAATATCTACGATTATCTCGCGTCCTTAGCCCCGAACGCGCAATGCTCGCCGTTGAAAAAGAATCGGGAATGCAGTTCGATCCCCAAGTAGTAAACGCGCTCAAAATAGTTCAATCCCACTAAATCACTTGCCACCAAGTACGAAGAGCACATTACGAAAAATCGGCTACACACTTGAGATTTAGCAACACGCTCCAACGTCACTTATTGTCTCTGAACATTGGTTCCCAATTCATGGCTCGAAGCAATGCAATCTTCATCCGGTGCCCTTTCCCATCAGCAGAAGCCCAAGCAGCAATATCTTGGTTCTGAAAGATTGGCTTAACTGACTCTTTGGTGACCAAAGTGTGATATCCATTGCTGGTGGTGTTCACAAACACCGGTAACTGCTCGGCGTTTTCTAACGATGAAATCTTGATTAGACTCACCGCCGGATTCAAACCTATGTCAAACGTGCTTGAGCCCGAGCCAGCATGCTTAGTCCCCAGACGATCACGGTTGCGATAGTACGGTAATAAGGCAGTATTCCAATGCCTCGCCGGGCAAGCACGCTCATCATAATCACTCGAATACTCCAACCAGTTGCGGGTCATCGCTCGATGAATTCCCATGACAGAAACAGAAAACGCAGTCCTTTCAGATTCCAAAAACGCACAGAAAAACCAAGCTAACCCAGCAAACAAGCAGGAATACACTATGACTTTCCATCGACTTGGAGGCTGTATATAACGTTTTTTGTCTCTCATTTACAAGTTCTTCAGAGAAGTTACTCTATCCCTGGCATTTTCTCTCGCACCAAAAGGTGCTCAGACGCATAGCCTTTGCCACAGTGAGTCTAAGTTTCTCTATTGTCCTCCAGCAACGCCTAAATAAACGAACCACAGAATATGAGTTCGAGAGCATCAAAACCAGAAGAAACAAGCTTCCGAAACCATCTTTTTGACAGCATAAATACTGGGTAACATCGCAGATAATGAAATCGAAATTCCCTTGGATTGGGCTCATTGTTTTGATTCTCACCGTCGCTATTTTCTGGATACTTCCTAGTCAGCAAGCCACTCCTAACATCCAAACTGTTTCACAAAAGTAGCCAAAACTTGGGTAACTTGAATAGGTGCTAACGACCCTTTTTATCGCCACCAGCCTAGACGGTTACATTGCTGGTCCAGATGATGATTTGTCGTGGCTTTTCACGGATACTGACTACGGATTCGATGAGTTTTTTGAATCTGTTGACACCCTAATTATGGGACGTGGAACCTATGACGTCGTTCGAAAAATGGGCAAATGGCCATACCGAGGAAAACGAACAATGGTGGTCACTCGCTCAGAAAAGATTGAGATCACAACCGCCGATACGGCCTATTTTAATGGCTCCCTCAAAAACCTTGAAGAACTATTAAAGGAACAAGGGACCAAGCGATCTTGGCTCGTGGGCGGCGGAGAACTCGTAGCCGGTTACCTTGAGGAAGGACTGATTGAAGAAGTCGTGGTTTCGGTCCACCCGGTGATTCTTGGCAAAGGCGTTCAACTCTTCCCACCGGGAATTCAAAAAACCAAGCTCAGTCTTATCAACGCAGAAGCATTTGACAGTGGACTCGTACAGTTAAGATACAAAGTCCACCCAAAATCCTGACGTTCAACCGCAACGCGAGCAGTATGCAAATAAGCTAGACGCTCCGCGCTTAGTACGCTTTAGCAAAAACTACTCGCTGGTTACTTGGCGCTCCAGAAAAAACACACTTGCCAGGAATGGCATCGTCAGGGTCAAGAGGTACTAGCGGAATACACCGAATAGTCGCCTTCGTCGCCTCGCTAATTTTGTCCTCGGTTTCTTGTGTTCCATCCCAATGTGCGAGGATAAAACCGGCGCCACCCTCGCCTTCAAAAGTAGCAAGGAACTCCTCCCAAGTATCAACTCGACGAGTATTCGCATTACGAAACTCCAAGGCACGAGCAAACATATCGGCTTGAATCTTCTCCATCAGAGACACACAATGGTCAACCACTTGATCAATTCGAACCATCTCCTTCTCACCAGAATCTCGCCGGCTCACACCCAGTTCTCCAGCCTCTAACTCCCTCCCGCCGACATCAACCCGAACACAAACTCCTCGCATTTCCCAGTGCTTAGCCTTGAATCCAGGCGATTCCTTAGTTCGTGAATCCACCTTAACCTTGAGACCTCGCTTCTTCATTTCAGCCGCCAACTCATTAGCTTTAGCCGTGGTAAGTGCAAGCGTATCATCTTTGCCCATCGGCACAAACACAACCTGAATAGGTGCAAGTTTCGGTGGGCAAACCAATCCCTTATCATCGCTATGAGCCATGATCAATGTTCCGATGAGC
Source organism: Fimbriimonadales bacterium (assembly GCA_026392145.1). Lineage (GTDB taxonomy): Bacteria > Armatimonadota > Fimbriimonadia > Fimbriimonadales > Fimbriimonadaceae > Fimbriimonas. Next base: position 5,928 of record JAPLCS010000263.1, read on the forward strand.
CGTGTGGAAACACCCCAACTTGTCGCATAAACATGCTCCAATTTGCCTTCAGATGACTGGAAAGTGACATCAAAGGCCTTAGCAAAGTTTTGTCCCAAATGGTGCGAAGTACCCGCCTGAATCGCTCGACGATCCTGAGTCATAGCCTCTATCGTATAGGTGTGGTCTGCACCCGCAAACTTCTCACCTTCACTCTTGACACCCTTGAGCACAGGAACCGCCATCCACTCCTCAGCAAACTTCCCGTAGCACTCGTGGAGAATCGTCAAACTCTCTTGTTCAGCTTCCTCGTAAGTTGCATGGGCGGTATGTCCTTCCTGCCATAAAAACTCCGACGTTCTCAAAAACATCCGAGTCCTCATTGCCCAACGCATTACATTTGCCCACTGATTAACAAGAATCGGAAGGTCACGATAGCTCTGAATCCACTTCTTATAGGTATTCCAAATAATGGTTTCGCTCGTAGG
>JAPLCS010000108.1 GCA_026392145.1 Fimbriimonadales bacterium
AGGAGCACCTGCACCGCCAGCACCGGGTCCACCTGCTCCTGGTCCACCGGGTCGTCCTGCGCTCATTTTCTTTTGAGCTTCTTTGAGTGCCTTCTCGTACTCTTCTTGTTGCTTTGGAGTGAGAATCTTCTTCATTCCGGTTTGGTAGCCTTCAATCACTGGTTTGAATTGCTCTCGCATCTTAGATCGGTCTCCACCTTTTGCTGCACCAGCAAAGAGTTCTTTCATCTTTGCTTCGGTCTTTTCTTTGAGTTCTTTGACCTGCTTCTTTTGAGCATCGGTGAGTTTCAACTTTTCAAGGATTTCGGAGTCCATCTTCATCAGACCGCCACGTCGACCGCCTGGTTGTCCACCTTGAGGGCCACCTGCTTGACCTTTGGTTTGACCTTTAGATTGACCGCCAGGACCTGCACCTTGTGCAAAAGCTGATCCTACGACTGCAGTAACAACGGCTGTTGCTACGAAAAGTTTCATGAAGTTTTTCATATGCTTACTCGTGTTCCTCAATAGAATTTGAAGAGTACTGGTTCAAACGAACAATCTTTTTGATTGTTCAGTTCCTGATTATAACAAAGTTGTTGTTTGGGATTTTTGGACTAGTTCTTGGATTGCTGGGTGATCAGATTGTAAGAATCCGGCAGTTGGGCCAAGATAGACGATTTCGCCTTGGTCGAGAAAAGCGATGCGGTCGGCTATTCTTTGAACGCTTGCGAGGTCATGGCTGACCACGAGGCTGGTCACTCCCAGATTCTTTCGCAGATCAGTGATGAGTTGATCTATTTGGTAGGTTGTGATGGGGTCGAGGCCAGTGGTTGGTTCATCGTAGAGGATGACTTTAGGGCTTAGGGCAATCGCACGAGCCATTCCAACACGCTTTTTCATTCCGCCGCTGAGTTCGGATGGGTATAGGTTTTCACTACCTTTGAGGCTGACTCTCGCAAGTGAATCGGTTAGAAGGGCATCCTCATCTCGCTTGTTGAGTTTGAGGTGGCGTCTCACACCGAAGAGGATATTCTGGGAAACTGGGAGGTAGTCGAATAAGGCGGCACTTTGAAAGACCATTCCCATTGATAGTCTCGCTTTTTCTGGCTCACGGTATACGGACGTTGAGTTGACAGTTACCTCACCTTCGGTGGCGTTGATTAGCCCGGCGATGCAACGTAGAAGAGTTGTCTTTCCGCCACCACTGCTCCCCATGATGGCGACGATTTCTCCTTCTGATACTTCTAGATTGATGTTTTTGAGCACTTGTTTTGTGCCAAAGGCATGTGAAAGGGAGCGAACCGAAATCATTGTCCTCGTGCCTTCCTGAATTCACTTGGTGTGACATCGAATCGTTGTGAAAATGCTCGGCTGAAACTGGCGAGTCCGGAAAAACCGACCATGACGGCGATTTCTGATATTGAGAGTTGGCTTTCTTGGAGCAGAATCTTGGCTCTTTCTAGTCGCGATGCAATAAGGAATTTATGGAACGGTTGACCAACTGATTGTTTGAAAAGATAACGAAAGTGTGAGGTAGAGAGTCCAATTTCGTTGGCGACGGTTTCGTCAGTCAGGTCTTTGGCAAAGTTACGATCTACCATAGTCAGTGCCTTTTCAATGAGTTTAGGTTGAGATTCTTCGGTATGCAGCCAGTCGCCTACTACTTTGTCGACCATTTGTTGGACCGATGATTTTAGATCGTTGAGGTTTGTGTTTTGATCGAAGGTGCGAGCGGCCTCAAGTTGTATCCGATGAAGCGCTCGGCTACCGCCGGCTTCGAGCATTCCGGCTGTGACGACGGCCAAAAAGGTGAGGGCTTCTCCTCGGGCTTCTTCGATGTCGGTGGTGGAATCTAAAGCTGCAATCATTTGATCCATCGCGTTTTGGAACCTGACTCGGTCTCTTACACGGACAATTCCGCTGAGGTCGGCCAGTGAAATTCCTTGAGAACTTGAGTGGAAGGGACACCGGCTGGACTCTTTAAGTTCAAAAATGATATCAAACAAGACGAAGGAGCTTTCTGATCCATTGTCTCTGAAGACCACTTGATCAAATGCGATATTTCTTGGAATAGATATGGAAAGAACGTCCAACCGAATGCGTTTTCCCTCGAACAGGGCGCATCCGATGGTAGAGAGGTGTGAGCCATCGCCGCAACTTTGGTCGAGCAATTCTTCGTTTGAACTGTCGAAGTAGTGTTGACCGTTGGCGAGAGGGAAGTCGAAGACTACATCGCCTTGCTTCAGGCAGAGTAATGTGGCACCTTGCTGCCCAAAGGTTTCTGGAGCCGCATAAAGTGAAAATATCCCGATGAGGTGAATTTGCTCAACCGCATTGTCTGGTGCTTCAATGGTGAGGGTTTGCGGGAGGGCCCGTGCCGGATGTTTGGCGGTTGGTCCGCCGTGGCTTTGCCACCCTAGAAGGGTACTTAGCTTGGTCGCAAGGGGGCGAATATGCAAATCCCTCGGAAATCCATTCCGAGGGAAATTTGCACTTTCGTATCTTGCACCCGAGTCAACGTCTAGCATGGGTCACTGTGTGAGTGGGTTACTTGACGCTGGTTGTTGTATGAGGCAGGTGTCCAAAGGCTGATTCTCGCATCCCTGAAATTCGAGGATTGACCAGTTCGATGTCCTTTTGGAAGTAGATTGGAATGAATGGAGCATCTTGGAGCACAAAATCTTCTGCTTTCGGTTTCCGTAAGAGGCGAGGAGCGTTGAAAGGAAGTTTTCTGGGTCGAGGTAGTCAGCTGCCCATCTCATGTGGAAGGCTGGCATGGTTCGCTTATTGTGCTCGGCTAGGTATGCACCCCATTCAAGCTTTCTAGGCTTGAAATTGATTCCAAGGTTTTGCTTTAGCTGTTGTTGAACTGCTTGGGCGACAATTTCTACGTCTGGGCGACCATCTCGGTAGCTAAAGTTGACATCTGGGAATCCTTTACCCTCGGGATAGCCTGCTTCGGCAAGAAGCGCTTTGGCTTTTTCAATATCAAAAGGAATCGCCGCCGTTTTGGTTCGATAGCCTTTCACTACAGGAGGGAGAATGCTGTCTGCTCGTTGGTTGATGCCTCCGAGAACTTTTGTGACAATTTTGTCGCGGTCAATTGCCATGGCAATCGCTTGTCGTACTCGTCGATCTTTGAGTGCCGGAACCACATTGACGTTTAATCCAACGTAGTACATGGACGGTCGGTCATAGGTTTTGAGATCGTTCTTGAGGGCGGGGTCTTTTTGAACGGAGAGGAGGTCTTGTCGCTCAAGTTGAATGAGATCGACTTCGCCTGTCTTGTACTTGTTCAATCGGCTTTGGGCATCTTTGATGATTGGTCGCTCAATTCTTGCGAGTTTGGGAGCGCCGCCGTGGTAGTCGCTTCGACAATCCAGGACAACGATCGATTCTGGAACAAACTTAGTGACCTTGAATGGCCCGGTGCCAATCATTTCATCTGGGCCTGAGACATCTTTGAGCGGGTCTTTGAGTCCCTCTTTTGCGAGGAAGTAGGCACAGGAATAAGTCAGTTTGCCCAAGAAGTAAGGTCGAGGTTTGTCGATTTGGATGGTTACCGTGTATTTATCAACAACTTTAACGCCTGCAACTTCTTTAGCTTTGTTTGCGAGTCGTTCTTTTACTCCGATGATGTTGTCAAGATAGGTCGCTGCGGTTGCGCTGGTGAATTGCGGATTACAGGCTCTTTCGAGGTTCCACTTTACATCCTCTGCAGTGAATTCTCGGCCGTTGCTGAACTTGACTCCCTTTTTGAGATTGAATGTGTAGGTGGTTCCAGCAGAGTCAATGGTCCACTTTTCTGCCAAGTTTGGTTGGACTGAATTATCTTCTCCCCATTTGACTAGGCCCTCATATACTTGTTGGGTCATGTCCAAGGTGTCGCCGTCTTGGACTTTGTGTGGATCCAAAGATGTTGGGTTGGTGGGAAGAGGGTATCTGAGCACTCCAGATTTCCCTTCGTTGCTTCGGGCGGAGAAGCCCTTTCCGTTTCCTCCAGAGCATCCTAGGACGCTAGCGATAACTAAGGAGATGATGAGAATTTTGACAGTTCGCATTAGGCTATTCGCAAATTGTACATCATCTCTGGTTGGAGATTGCCTTCAATAGGTTCAAACGACTGGGGAGTTTGCTTTCGGTGATGTGTTGCCAGAAATGAGTGAGCAGCGAAAGGGTTTCTTGAGCGTATTTGAGATTGTTCGGAGGTGCGGCTAGCTGGGAAATTGCATTCAGACCATACAGGATTTCAGCTTTGGTCTTTACTCGGTCACGGAAATTATTGGCGGAGAGAAAGGTTATGTATCCTCCCGCTGAGGGTGAGATGTAGGGTTCTGCTTCTTGAACTGATTCACCGCTTACGGTGCATATTGCGAAAGAAGGCAGGAAGCCAGTGAGTTTGAGGAGTTCTGTTTCGCACCACACGAGGGCAACAACGGGTTTGGGATGCGACTCGATGAATCTGAGGCAGGTAACGACCAACTCATAAAGCTCATCGGATGGTTCTTCGTATGGGGCTACTTCGCCTACGAGCTCGGCAAAGGCAAGGGCAATGTTGAGCCTGTCGTAATCTGAGCGCAGGAGAGGGAAGCCGCGTTCGGGTTGAGCTTGGGTGACGAACTTTCTCGCTTTGCCTTTGGCGAACGTATAGGTTCCAGCGCTGAGTGGTTCTGCTACCCCTTTAAGGCGCGAAGTTGGTTTTTTTGCGCCGCGAGCTACCAGGTCAAATTTTCCTAGCTCGGCAGAGAGGAGTGTGATGCTCGCATCAGATTCACCAGAATCTCGACGCCTGAGCACCACACCGCGTACGGTCTGTTCGACCGGCAACTATTAGCCTCCTGTGAAGAGACTCTTGAAGAACTCCAAGAAGATGAAGTGCATTCGGTCGATAACCAGTGAGAACCTCATCATTACGGCTGAACCAAAGATCGCTCCGAAACCAATCATGAGGAGGTATCGACCTGCCACATTGAAGCTCTTGAGGGCTTTGTTTTTGACTTCAAAGCTAAACAAGAAGTAACTGAGGACGCTGACCAGAGTGAACACAAAGCAGAA
>JAPLCS010000024.1 GCA_026392145.1 Fimbriimonadales bacterium
CAAGGAGTTTTCCTTTGGGATCGTTGATTCTGACTTCGTCGGCTACGGCTGCTCCGATGAGAGGGTCGAAGGAGTATCGGTCGCACTTTACTTGCAAGTTTCCGCCGGGGGTCGCGAGGTCAAACTCAATCCCAGTGCCGGGGGCGAAAAGTGCCTGCCCGCAATCGTAAAGATAGAATCCGCCCCAAGCCCCGATCCCCATGAGAGGACCTGTGAGTGTGAGAAAACGGAGGGTTCGGGTCAGCATGGACTCACCCCTTACGGATGCTATTACAGATTACACGACTTATGCCGTGGTTGGATGTTGCTCCGCTTGATCTTCCAAATCTTGGAGGAATTTTGCTCTTTCCACCTCGTCCAATTGGTTTAGACGATCTCCCATGACTTTCTTGCTGAATTCAATGGCATTATATGAACTCCGTATGAAAGGACCGCTTGCCACGAATGCGAAGCCCAGGTCTTCCCCAATTTTTTCGTATTCTTTGAACTCTTTGGGATGAATGTATTCAACGACTGGCAGGTGCCTCATGGTGGGGCGCAGGTATTGGCCGATCGTGACCGCATCTACTCCAATTTCTCGTAAGTCTTCTAGCGTTTGAATTACTTCATCTTTGGTCTCACCAAGTCCGAGCATAATGCCCGATTTGGTGTAGATAGTTGAATCGATTTCTTTTACTTGTTCAAGCACGCTCATGGTTCGAGCGTATTTTGCTTGTGGCCTTACTAAGGTGTGTAGCCTTTCCACCGTTTCGATATTATGGTTATAAATTTCGGGCTTTGCATCGCAAACGTTTTTGATGCACTCACGGTCACCCTTGAAGTCTGGCGTAAGGACTTCGACAATACAGAGGGGGTTTTGTTTATGGAGTTCTTCAATTGTCTTTGCGAATTGAATCGACCCTTGGTCGGAAAGATCATCACGTGCGACTGAGGTCACGACAATGTGCTTGAGCCCTAAGTCGGCGGCAACCTTTGCCACGTCATAGGGTTCGTGTGGATTTACCGTGAGTCCTCTTCCTACTTTGATGGCGCAGAATCCGCAGGATCTGGTGCAGGTATCGCCAAGAATCATGAAGGTTGCGGTTTTTTTACTCCAGCACTCGGGAAGGTTCGGACATTTTGCCGACTCACATACCGTGTGGAGATTTTTGTTTCGCATCATCTGCTCGACTTGTTTGACTGTGTCTTGTCGAGGGACGCGAATGGTCAGCCATTCTGGCAACCGCTGATTCATACCTATAGTTTACGTTGCGAGTGGGTAGATTAGTTGATTCTAACGCAAGAAAACCCACCTGGGTCCAGGTGGGTTTTCTATGACGGGGCGATTGCTGGTGCGCTACTTACTTAATCAAATTATTGAAGAGCGAGAAGAAAATCGCACCGCTTGTTATCTGCTGGACAATCTTTTCGAAGGTTGCAGTTCCATCGGTTAGGTTGGTGACCATTACTTTCGTTGGTACGAAGATTGTATCGCCGAGTTGAATCATTGTTGAACTCTTTGCTCTTGTGACGTTTCCGGTCGGGCGGATGATGAAGACCTGATTGATATCAGCGTCTGTTGTGTATCCACCGCTTCGATCAAGATAGTATTTGAGAGTCTTTCCACTCGCGTAGAGTTGGTTGGACGGCAGAAGTACTGCACCAGCGACCCCTACGGTGACAGGCTTTAACGGGATGTTGATTACGTCTCCATCGCGAAGAATTAAGTTATCAGCCGAATTCTTATTCCTGAGGGCACTATCTAGACGCACGGGAAGATTGCCTCCAAAGTCGGTCGCTCCTGAGTGCACTGTCTAGACGTACGGGGAGATTTCCTCCGAAGTCGGATGCTGAAACAGCCCGTGCAGGTGATACTGTTTCCCGTGCACCAAGCTGCTGTGCAACAAGGGGGTTAGGACCCTTGTCCAGCGCTGCGGCTTGAACTGCTGTGTTAGGGTTTAGTGCGGCGATTGACAGACTGCCGCTCGTAGCACCTGCTTGTTGGGTACTGGCTAGTGCGCGTGCTTTATCAAGGTCTGATTTTGCCAGCGCTCTTTCATATTGTCTATCTTGAACTTCTTTAATTGCCGCTTGAATCCTTGGTGAAAGCCGAGTGTATGAATCCGTCACCAGCAGTTTAGGATTTCGCACGAAGGCAGCTCCTTCGACCCAAGCATCGTTGGTGAGTCCACCAGCTCGCTCAATAAGGTCTTTGATGGTTTCACCGCGTCTTGTAATCGGATAGGTGCCTGGATTTTTAACTTGACCATCGAGAAATTGTGCCGTTTCTTGGAAGTCTGAATCTGAAGGGACTGAGACAATGTCTCCGTCTTGCATTGCGTAATTAACTTTGCCAGCGAGGACGTCGGAAAGCTTATAGATTTCATTTGGTGTTCCCGCTTGAATTCGGGCGTGACTAACCAAGATTTTGTCTGAAGCTCCGGGTTTAACTCCCCCTGCAATAGATAATACATCCCGCAAAGTCAGTCCGGTTGATTTCGGAAAGGTACCTGGCTTAAGCACTGATCCAAAAATTGTTATAGATTGCTTAGGCTGGAACTTAACTTCATCTTTTCTATAAACAACTACTTGGTCCCGGTTTTGGATTTCGATAGAGGCTCCTCCATTGCTGAGAAGAGTGGCACCGTTAACCTTGACCAGGGGGCCTTCTGTGCCATCAGGATTCTTACGGAAAATATAGACGGTATCTACAGAAGCGGTCGGGAGATAGCCACCTGCCACTTCAATTGCATCCTTTAAGGTTAAGTTCTGGGACTTTGTATATGAACCTGGCTTGAGAATCGCACCTTCAATTGTAAATGCAGCATTTTCTCGATAGTTTGCTTCGTCTTTGGTGTAAATCAGCACCGTATCTTTATCTTGTAATTGCAAATTCTCTGTTGAGCCTGCCGATTTTAATTGATCACCATTTAGCCTGAGGAAAGGACCTTCTGTACCGTCAGGATTTTTCCGGAGGATGTAAACGTTGCTTAATGAGGCTGTCGGTAAGAATCCTCCTGCTAACTCTACCGCATCTAGGGCGGTCATATTTTCAGAGCGCGGATATGAGCCTGGCTTTAGAACGGCACCTTTCACCGTAATGACTTTCTCTTCGATGAATTGGGCTTCGGATTTCTTATAGACAACGATTGTGTCTCGATCTTGGAGAATGACATTATTGACGTCATTTTGGAAGAGGGCTTTCCCTCCATCAACTTTTAATAGTGGTCCTTCAGATCCATCATTATTCTTTCTAAAAATGAAGATTTTCTCGAACGAAGCATCTGGTAAGAGACCGCCTGACTGCAGTACTAGGTCTGATAGACGCATGTTATCCATCCGAGTAAATCTTCCGGGTTGTCGCACTGCACC
>JAPLCS010000363.1 GCA_026392145.1 Fimbriimonadales bacterium
AATTCGAGTGGGCGGCACCTTTGGATGGATTTTTTCAGGACTCGTTCTGTCACTAATAAGGTCTAAATTCAATCTCGAGGTGCGATCCGATCTCTTCATGCTCGCCGCATTCATGAATCTCTGCCTCGCCCTCCTTTCCTTCACGCTGCCTAAAACCCCACCCACAACATCCCATCTCAACGCCCTAACCGCAAGCTCAAATCAAAAATACAAAAATCCCCTTGATGCAATCTCGCTGTTCAAAAATTTCCAATTCCTAGCGTTCATGATAGTGGCGTTCATTGTCTGCACACAATTCGATTCTTACTACATGCACACTTCGGGCTTCCTTACTGCCCCAAAACTCGACTCCCTCCGTGGCTACCTTCCAGAAGCAGCCTACGCAGGTGCCACCGATGGCATCGGAATCCCGCTTGCCCAAGTGTCCATGATCATGACCATTTCTCAAGTGTCCGAAGTCTTCATGATGCTCCTACTTCCGTTCATCATCAAGCGACTCGGAATCGCATGGACCCTGTGGATTGGAATCATTGCGTGGCCACTCCGCTTTGCCATTTTTGCCTTCTTGCCAACAGCCTCCGCGGTCATCCCCGCCATGGCCCTCCACGGACTCTGTATCGCCTGCTTCATCGTGGCGGGTTCAGTGTATGTGGAACAAGTCGCCTCTCCCGAAATCAGAGCCTCCGCCCAAGGCCTTGACTCCTCCGTAACCATGGGCATCGGAAGAGTAGCAGGAGCAATCTTCGCAGGATACTCGCTCAAGCAAAACACACTCCCGCTTCCCGCCAGAGTCTCCTTACCTGGTGGCACCGAACTAGATCACCTCGTCGCGTGGGGCCCACTCTTTGCAATCCCGTGCGGACTCACACTCGCCGCCGCCGTAGCCTTCCCCATCCTCTTCTTCTATCGCCCAAAAGTAAAAGACTAAACTCCCCAAAAATCATTCCTTTTAGGTTCAAAAAACCGCGAATGGTGAACTTTTTAGCAAAAAATCAGTATTGCAAGGTACAAGGTAAAAAATCATGTTATCTCTCATCTCCCTCATAGCGCTTTCCTCACCTGCCGCACTGCAGGAACCGCTTGTCAATCTTGAAATCAATGGAGAACGATTAGAGACAGCTGGACCTAAAATTGCAAAAGCACTTGGCTTGCGTTCCCTGATTGTGAACCCCGTTCTGCAAAACCAAGTCGTCCTCATTTCTGTCAAAAATGTGCCCGTCCGAGAGTTCCTAGCTCAAATGGACAAGTCCCTGAACATGACCATTATGCAGCGCACCGAAGGCTGGTGGATTCACCAAACTCCAGACGAGCAGCTGCGAGAACAACAAGCCGACAAAAAAGCCCGAGAAGGCAAAATCAATGAACTGGTCGCCGCACTCAAGAAAACCATCGGTGAGCAACCTGCATTCGACCGAAACGAAGCCACAAACATCAAAAAATCGCAAGATGCCGCCATGAACGCCATGCGACAATCAATGCAAAAAGGCGGTGTCATGAATCAAGATGCAATGGCATCGGCAGCAAAGATGCAATCGCGCACCCCACAATCCCGATTTGCTTACCGATTAGCCGCAAAAATCAAACCGGAACACCTCATCGGCCTAAGCCCTTCCAATTCGCGAATTGTCTTTAGCACCAAACCCACGGCTATGCAAAAGCCCTTCCCCTTTGACGTCTACGCACTCGTCAATCAACTACGAGCAGAACAACAAACCTGGGTAGATGTGAACGGCGGAGGACGTGGAAACGGCGGTCCCGGAGGCCAAGGCGGACAAGGTGGAAACGGGGGCAGAGGCGGCAGAGGTGGCAACAACGGCGGTGCCACCACCGGCGGCGGAAACAACGGAGGCGGTAACAACGGCGGAAGAAATGGTGGTGGACGCAACGGTGGAGGTGGTAACCCAACAAGTGCCTCCCTCGACCTCAACGACATCTACGCAAATTCGGCACCATTCCAAGACGGCGCCACCGTAGTAGTCACCGCTCAAGGTGGCCCGGGCGGCCTCGTCATAGGACAAGACGTTAGCATCCAAGTAGCTCCAGGTCAGGGAATTCAACTCGGGCGAGGTGGAATCAATATCCAAGGCGGTCCCGGTGGATTTTTCGGTGGATTCGGAGGAGGGCTCCAAGGACCACTCAGCGCCACCTCCCTCGATACCGTCATGCTAGCGGTGGATATCCGAAACTCTGCCCAAGTCACCATCAAAGCATTCGACGCCGAGGGTCAAACCACATTAAACTCGGTCATCACTCCAGAAATGCTCAAGGCCCAGTCAGCACCTGCCGAACCTGCCACCAAAGAAACTGGCAAAGACAGCGGAACCGAAGCATCAAACGAACTAAGCGAACTCCCAACCAGATACCTGGCTGCCATGGGGCGTAAACCGCTCGAAGCACCCACTTCCGCCTTAGCTCAACTCCTGCAAGATCCAGAGCAAGTTGATCCTCTCTCCATCTCAGCCGCAAAACTCATCAAGCAAACAGCAGGCGAAAAGAACCTCATGCTGGCACTCGATGAAACCGTGCTGGGAACAACCAAAGTCGATTTTACGAATCCAAAAACATTCGCAATGAATCAAACTTCGGTGCCACTCGATGAACTGGTAGTCACCGACACCTGGATCACCCGTTCACTCAACAATCCTATCCAAACTCGCTCACGACAAATGGATAGAAAGAAACTCGGCAACCTACTCAAGTTCCTCAACAAGAATCGACGCTTAATGACCCTCGAAGAAGAATCCGCATTTGTGGCGCAACTTCCATGGGAATTCGACGCCTATCAAGACTACAACAGCTTTGCCAATGTCGCCGGATTCTCCGTCAACGGAGGCATCTTGCCGAACGGAAGCTCCTCCGCATATCGAATTTACGGCAGCCTGGCCCAACTCGATCGAGACAACGCGAAAAAACCAAACGGGGTAGACATCGCTACCATCTCACCCGCCGCGCAAAAGGAACTCTTCCGATCCATTTTCTACGTAGACCCCAACGTCTTCCGACTTGAAATGCAAGGCGGAATTCAAGGACTCGGTCGGCAATTCGGATTTGGTGGCAATGGTGGTCCCGGCGGCCCTGGTGCAGGTGGACCCGGTGGCGGACGAGGAGGCAGAGGCGGTGGTGAAACCGCAATGGTCTTCGATGGCGGATCCTTCGCCATCGCAACAACCACAATCACAGCATCAACGATTACAACACCTGCCGCAACTCAAGGAGGTCAAGGAGGCCAAGGTCGAACCGGACAAGGAAACCAAGGAGGTCAAGGACAAGGAAATAGAGGCGGACAAAACGGTCAAAACAACCAACAAAATGACATCCAAAACGCCATTCGCAACATGATGCGATTGATGAATGGAAAGAACACCGAGCCAACCTTTGCCCTTCCAACCGGATTGCAACCAGGCATGAGACTGGTCATCACCGAACAGGCAAACAAAGTGCTCATGACTGCCAACGGCAACTCAGAAACATTCGGGAACGGAATGGATGCAACCCAACTCGGAATGGCAGTCTACGCCAAGAAGAATGCCCAAAACCTCTCAAGAGGCCCATTCCGATTCGGTCAAGATGTCAACGAAAACAAGATCCGCATTGGCGCCCGACGCAACATCACCATCACGCTGGTATTCCCACAAAACCAAACCCAAAAGTCGTGGTTCCTGCAATCCACTGCCCCTGTCGATGGCAATGTGTACAACCCGGACACCCTTCCGGCAGACCTCAAAGCCCAGTACCAACAAGGACTCAAGCTAGGAGAGCAAATTGGAACTCAAATGCAGAACATGGGTAACAATGGTGGCGGACGCCGAGGTAACCGAGACCGAGGAAACAACATTCCCCCGCTTTAAGCGTTAACACAAACACACAAGAAGCCACGAGAACACCAAGCCACAAACAGGCTTGGTGTTCTTTTTTTGCAAGTAAAAATACTGAAAAAATTACTCACTTTGGTAAAAGTCATCATATAATCCAAACAACAGAGTCATGGTTGCCGCAACGATCCTCACACTCCTTTTTGCCTCCTCAAAACCGCAATCACAAGCGGACCAAATCGTTCAGCTTGAAATACTCGGTAAGCGATTAGAAGACGCCGCACCGACGCTAGGTAAGGCACTTGGGCTAGGAAACAATCTTCAAATAAGTAAAAGTTTAAGGGACGATGTGGTAATTATCCGCTCAATAGATGCCACCCAAAAAGAACTGCGAGACACCATTGAATCCACACTAAACGTCACTTTCGAAAAGAAGTCCGAAGGTTGGACACTGACCCAAACACCCATCCAAAAGAACGCCGATTCAAAAATCTACCAAGCAGAGAAAATGGAGATTTTCTCAAAAGTGATCATCGAGGCTCGCAAGGCAGCATCAACACTCAAACCCTTCAATCAAGCTCTCTGTCAGGACCTACAAAAGAGGCTCAAAGTACTAAGCCAAAAAGATACGACTACCGGTGTGCTCGATCAATTAAAAGGAGTAATGAAGGTGGATTACGAATCACCATTGGGACGATTCGCATCAAGAATCGCGAACAAAATAACCCCAGAATTCTTTAGTCCATGCTCCGAAGATCGCCCAAGAATTGTGTACTCAACCAAGCCAACAAAGATGCAGTACCAACTCCCGTTTGACATCAGCGATTACATCAATTTGTTAAAACAAGAGCAAGAAACATGGTCCCTCCATGGCGGCAACGAAATCAAACCCGAGGATGATGAACCAGAAAATTACGTCTTCCTCGGCCAACTAAATTCACTGAGAAAAAACTTCACAAACGAAGATATCGACACGATTACCATGGCGGTCAACCTTGACAATAAATTTATTGACCTCAAGGTATTCAACAAAGCGGGCGACAAGACCTTTAACACGTCAATCTCCACTCGCGAAATGTTCAGCGATGACAACAAGTACGTAAGAATGGATGATTTCCTGAGCGAGCGAGAAAAACTAAACGCTTCCCTCACAGGCACCGCAAAAGAATTTGCTCTTCAGATTCAATCCAAAATGGACAGCAACGCTGAAAAAAAGCCTGTATCCAACGAACTAGCATCGCTTCTCGTCAATCCAGAAGCCAGCGACCCACTCTCTATTCTGTCCCCGGAAATTTACGCCAAAGCCGCTGGCAATCGGAACATCGTGGCGTATGTCGATGATTCTGCAATATACGACCCGTTTGTAAAACTCGATCCGCTCGAAACCACCGCATTCTTAAACTGCGACACCGAACTCACAGATCGTTGGCTCCGGTCATGGCCCCAAAATCCAATCAAGGCTCGCAAAATGCGCATGGAGCGCAAGAAGCTCGGCACCTTGCTCCGATACATTCAAAAGAATAATCGACCCCTAACCATCGAAGAAAAATCATGGTTCCAAGCCGGCCTGCCCTGGAAAAGGGAAAACGCAATGCCGTATTCGCTCTTGGCAGCATTGATAGAGAAATCACCAAATCCAGATTTCCTTTTCCTGGAAGCGGGGTATCGAATCTTCGGAAACATGGACGAAACTCAACAATCAGTCGCTGCCAGCAAAGGAATCAACATAAGTCAACTTTCTGAAGGGGCACAAATCGAACTGTATCGTGCGATTTTCCAAAGTGAGGACTGGGAAGCAAGAATAACATTAGACGAAGAAGCCGCAAACAAACTTCCCCAAGAAGAACACATCAAACTTTCCGAAAACTACTTCAAACTGTTAGATGGTAAGTTCAGCGAAAAAACCTTTTCGATTCCAACCGGTATCTTGCCATCACACCGTCTTACAACCACCAGCGAAAGGAAAGAGGTTATCTTCGCCATTCAAGGGCAAGAAAGTAAGTTTCCAAGAAGCTCAACATTAACTGCCGAAGAATTAGGTGCCACCCTATTCAAGCGCACCAGACCAGACAAATACAAGTATGAAAATAGTGCCTTTGGGGTCATCGATGAAAACAAACTAAAAATCGGAACCGCGCGGACCATTATCCTCAAACTCCACCTCGACCCACTCCATTACATTTCGTGGGACCTCAAAGAGGAGTTTCTAAAAGATGACAAGGTGTACACAGTCAAAACGTTGCCCCAAGAAATGAGAAAACGAATCGAAAAAGCCTACGCAGAGGCAGAAGCCGACGATAAAGTCAACGGAGCCCTGTACGATCGCCTTCCCACAAAGAATGGCAGCCCACCCCCTCCCAAATAGACCCCAATTCGGATAACATCATACTTGGATGAAAATTCTTCCGCGCATCAGCGGCACGTTCCTCGACGAAATCACTCACGATATCCCCAGCCAAAACTGGACAGAGCGGCATTGGCGACGAGAGTTTGAACTGTACAAACGCATCGGAATAGATACCCTCATCATCATCCGAGCGGGATACCGAAACAAGTGCATCTACCCAAGCAAAGTGCTCGGCGAACTGCTACCAATCTACGAAGACATCGGAGAAATGTTCTTCTCCCTCGCCGACGAGTTCGGGCTCAAACTCTACTTCGGCACCTACGATAGCGGATTCTACTGGTGGCGAAGAACCTGGTGGAAGGAAGTCGAAATTAACAAAGCCTTCATCGACGAAGCGTTCGAGCGATATGGCCACCACAAAAGTTTCGCCGGCTGGTACCTCACCCACGAAACAGGTAAAAACGACGCCCACATCATCGAACTATTCAACCACATCGGCGGATACTGCAAATCAAAAGCCGACCTGCCCGTTCTCATCTCGCCCTATCCCCAAGGCTCCAAACAATCAGGCGAAAACGCTCTCGCACTCGAAGAAAGCTTCGACCACTGGGAACGCATCTACGCCGAAACCCATCAGTCATTCGACATCTGCGCCTTCCAAGACGGACAAGTGCACTACGAAGAACTTCCAAAGTTCATCAACGGAATTGCCGACCTGGGCAAAAAGTACGGCGTGACCATCTGGTCCAATCTCGAAACGTTCGACCGAGATATGCCCATCAAGTTCCCACCCGCAGACTGGCGCTACCTTCGAATGAAGTTAGAAACCGCAGCACAGGTCGCCGAAAAAATCATCACCTCCGAATTCCCCCACTTCGTCTCTCCCTTCTCCTGCTACCTCTCCGCCCACAACCTGTTCGAACGCTACATGACCTACGAGCACGCACAATGGGGAGAAGAGTTCGCAAAAGAGACCCTCGAATGGGTGAAATCGCAACGCGACTAACCGACCAACTACACCCAAAAATTCAACCGTGTTTGATACCATCGTCGCCCCCATCACCGCCTCAGGAGGGGCGGTTTCACTGATCCGTTTATCGGGTCCGGAAGCATGGGCGCTTGCGGCAAAAGTTTGCACGCCCTTCCCAACAAACCCCGAATCACACCGAATGTATCGGGTCAAGTTCTCAAACCAAGACGACGGCTTGGTGGGGCTATTTGAACACGGCAGAAGCTACACGGGCGAAGAGACCGCCGAAATCCATGTCCACGGATCATCACTCTCCGTCGCAACCCTCTGCGAAAACCTCATCGCCAAAGGTGCCCGCATGGCACGCCCCGGAGAGTTCAGCGAACGAGCCTTCCTCAACGGAAATCTGGACCTCACCCAGGCGGAATACAT
This sequence comes from Fimbriimonadales bacterium, assembly GCA_026392145.1. GTDB lineage: Bacteria > Armatimonadota > Fimbriimonadia > Fimbriimonadales > Fimbriimonadaceae > Fimbriimonas. Next base: position 7,562 of record JAPLCS010000363.1, read on the forward strand.
CAACGATACCGTCCGAGCCTCCACCCGCAGACAACTTGCCATCGCAAACGAAGGCAGAAGCGGCGCCCTGCACAAGTCCATTGAAAGCATCGAAAGCGTGCTCACCAAACACCTCGCTGCCATCGAAGCCTCAGTGGATTTTAGTGAAGAAATCGGAGAAGCCGACACCAATAAAATCCGTCTCGACCTCCAACCCATCCTCAACCAACTCGATGACCTCATCATTCGATCTGAACAAGGCAGAATTATCCGCGAAGGGTTAAGAATTGCAATCGTAGGCCCGCCCAATGCAGGCAAATCGTCACTCCTCAATCGCTTGCTCGGAGCACAACGCGCCATCGTCACCGACATCGCGGGCACCACAAGAGACTACGTCGAAGAAACATGTGAGCTAGGCGGACTCCTATGCCTACTCATCGACACCGACGGAATCCGGGAATCCGAAGATGTAGTGGAATCGCTAGGAATCCAACGAGCAAGATCCCAAGCCGCCCAAGCAGACCTCATCTGGTACCTCGTCGACGCCAACATCGGCCTCACACCCAACGACGAACAAGAAATCGCCTCCTTCGCTCCCCCCGTGTGGAAGATAGTCAACAAAATTGATAACCACAAAACCATCCCCCCCGCCACCATCGGCATCTCAACCTATACGGGCGAAGGAATCTCACAACTCATCCAGCAAGTCTCCGAACTGGTGCCCGAACTGGGCGGTGTGGTGCCAAACCGACGCCACAGCAAATCACTCACCAGCGTCCGAGAATCAGTCGAAGCCATTCTCATGGGGATTCAATATCACCACCCAGACGACCTCCTAGTCACCCACTTCCGCTCTGCACTCTTTGAACTTGGACAAATCACCGGCACCTCAGCCTCCACCGATCTTCTAGAACGAATTTTTAGCGACTTCTGCATCGGAAAATGATGTGCTAATGCGACAAGCCACGTACGTGGGCAGAGTGAGCAGGAATAGCCCGAGTGGCACTGTCAAGCGACCAAACACCGAGAACTTCCAACCTCCGAAAAACAAGCTTGTCAGTGAGCAGCTTATCACCCATTCTGACAATTACTGTTTAACTCAATCATTTCTAACCATTCCCATCTGGCAAAAACAAGCTGACATAACCTCATCTCAACAACACCTCTGCTCCTAAGCGCCTATGAAGAATGCAACAGTTGATCTTGTCCAAAACTCGTGTTTAACTTCGGCTATTAACATCATAGTTTTCAATAACGGTAGCTTTCGCCTATATGAAATACCCCTATTCCGGAAATTGCAATCTATTCTTATCCACGTTTCCTAACCTGCTGTAAGTGTCGGAACTGCCTAGCAGGGCTTCCACGTATAATTCATACAAAATGAAAATCACACTTACGAGGCTGAAAAGGATTGCCAACTTCAAACGCAATTACGCACTCACGGGTTCGATGGTTTTCTTGATTGGGTCAGTTACCTGGTTACCCAAAAGTCAAGATCACAATAACACGAAAGAAATAGAGATAAACCATTTCTATCTCCCAAGAATGGTACTTTCCTCACGAAGCCTACGACTACGCAAAGATGGTTGAACCTGAGTTGGGTGTACCACCTAAAATTGACTTAAGCCAATCCATTGAAATTCCGCTCTTTGTGGATGGAAAACGCACATACGGAAACCTTGGTCAGAAATTAGACAACCCTAGTCGACTTGGCAAAGAAACGGTATCAGGGTCAACACTTCAGCGCTACGAGGGTCGAACGGCCGATGGTAAACCACTCCCTGATGTAGTGTGGGTAAGTTTCAGCCGCAACTCGACTCGTGATCCAAATAATGTAATGGGCTCCGTCCAAATGATTGGCTACAACAAAAAAACGGGTGCCACTGCATTCTTTGAAAGTTCGGACAAAATTCATCCATGGGTCACACTTGATAAACAAACGCTTCGAATGAGAGGTGTCATGCCCTGGATTGATCAACCGTCTGAGTTCAATAGAGCGTTCGTCCCACCAAGACCCGATCGGCTTCAATGTGTGCAATGCCATCAGGCCGATCCCTTCATTACAAATTCCTTTATCAACGCCGCAAAGATGCCAAACAAAGACGAAGCTGTCGTACCAGTGTTGGGACGAGATGCACCATTTTATGTGATAGGCGGTGATAACTGGGACATGCGAACCATACATATTAAAGAAAACGGGTGCCTCAGTTGTCACCGAGTTGGCATGACAACCATCAATATGTTTGCGTCAACTGGATGGGACCCAAACAAGCACATGCCACCTCAAAATCCAGGTTCAATGACATCCGATTACAAACGTCTTCAAGATGCCTGGACAAAGGGACCAGATGGAGTTACCTCGTTTTGGCTCATTCCACCGATGAAGGGTCAACCTGCTCAAATCGTTGGAGATGATTATCCGCACAAAGCTTCGTTCAATCGCCCTGCGGTTAAGAAAGATGACTAATCTCAACCAATAGTAAATCTGATCGAAGAGAGGTAAGGTTACCGACAAGCCACGTGCGTGGACGAGGTAAGCGGGGCAAGAGGCAAGGGTCGAGTCGTTATTCCAAGTATAGTTTCCACCCAATCCACTGGGTTTGCGTTCTATTTGTCTCATTTTCATTTCGCACATTGGTGGCGATAATTAACCCTCGGAATTGCGAATCCCGAGGGGTCGAAATAGATTCCCAAGGAGATATTTCTGTCTTAACGCATGGTTGCGGGACTTGGTGGAGCTAGGGGCGCTGTCCGAATGAGATCCAGCAGTGGCAGAGTATGCCGAGAACAGCGCACTTGGAAAAGCGCCAACCGAAATTCTCCTTGAGTGAAATTGTGTCTGGATCCAAATACTTCGTCGCCAGCAACGAGAGTAACAGCCAAACGACCGTGTACGCGGGGATCGACAAATACCAAACGTTGGAGGATTCTATCGATGATTTTAGTGAAGAGACAACTCCGGACATAAGGTAAGCAATTAAGATCAGTCCAGCTATTTGCCAGCTGGCCATGATTAGTCTTTTATATTGAGTTCTCATAGTTTGTTTCTCTCCTACTCGGCAAGCCACTAGCGTGGGCGGGGTAAGCGCTGGTAACTGGGGTGGCACTGTCAAGCGACCAAACACCGAGAACTTCCAACCGCCGAAAAACAAGCTTGTCAGTGAACAGCCTTCTGCCCGTACTCCCAACTCCTATCCTCATCATTCTATTCCTCCTCTTCACGCAAAGCAATATTCCAAGTTGACAAAAACATCTACCAACGCCGAATACAGTGTGCCAAAAAATTCCCCATCAATCAAGCGCTCATGCCTATCAACCAGATGCCCATCAAAATCAAAAATTAGAAATATTTTGAACCTAACGTGCCCAAAGTGCCCATCACCCAGCAACTGTGGAGGCATGGAGGCCCCCCAGTTTGTGTTTGACAGCGACCGGGAGGACCTGATAGCCTGTGTTCAGTAAGGCACGAGCCAGTTGATCGTATGAACTGAACCGCTATACAGACGGAGGGAGATACTGAGAATCCAAGTGCAAACGAACCATACTAAGATGCTCCTCGGAATGGCGCGAAGTTCTTCAACCGATACTGTTCGACCGCCAAGTAGCACACGCATTAAACCGAGAGGCACGAGTAGGCCCAGTAGTGCCCCTACAACCTCATTCACAACTCCTACCCCTGTAGGGGAGGAGCTGCGAAAGAGGCGGGAAGAGACGGCCAGTAGTAGCGTAGTAAAGAGCAAACAGGCCAGAGCAGAGCAGAGCCAGCTACAAGCCGTAGTTACAATCAATTTCGATCTGGAAGTTGAACCAGCCATAGTACCGACCACCTACCGATTAGATCGGAGCCACCTTTGGCAACGGTTTTATTCCCTTTAATACCTTGGCGAATGCCGCACAGAAGGGGGTCGCAATCGGAATAGCGCAGATGCAGAGTAGGCAACCGATCCCTGCGGCAATCCCGACGCCGGACAGTTCTTTAAACGCGCAGTTTAACATACAAGCAAAGTATGCGAATCCTTTCAACTTGCCGCAGTCTCCTTTTGACTCGCATAGCTTCCAGGCACCGAACAACAAAACCCCACCCAGGGCGCAGGCCAAAGCGCATGCGAAACCGATCACAAACGGTACTGCCGCAACGGCGGCTGCGTACGATGACAATGTGGATCCGCTCTCCCCGAGGCCAAGTAAGACTCCGCCAGTTGAAGTTAGCAGCATACTTTCATCGACGATGTTTCGAACTTCTGAAGTGCGCCCTGGGTTAAGTCCACTGACTCTGTCTTGACCGTACGAATCCCGCACATTCGATTGATTCGCTAGGGCCAACGTTCCTTGAATATCACTAAGGAGAGGTTGTCCGCTCTTGAGAGTTGCTGTCCCTGAACCCATAAAGGCTTCAGAGACTGACCAGTTGACCCCACCGTTCGTGCTGCGCATCGTCACCAACTCGCCAGCGCAGCAAGCTACTCCGCAAGGGTACCAGTCCCAAGTGTTTCCGGCTAGGTCTTTTCTCCAGCGGCGATTGCCGTCGAAGCCATAGCCGTACTCGAACACAGGAGTGCTGGTTGTTCCGTTGTCGCGGGAGATCTTAGTGAGTCTGCCCTCTTCATCATAGCTGAGCTTCCGGGTGTAGCCAGGGCCGGGGTATGAGGCGAGGGTGCTGTCTGCGTTCCAGGTGTATTTTCCACCTAGGCCGCTGGCGGTCACCGTGTCGGCGACGTTGGTCAAGCGGCCAGCGTCGTCGTACGAATATGTCCCGTTGTGCGAGGCCACTCCCTTTTCACTTCGGAAGGCGGTTGCTCGCTGCCCTCGGTTGGTGTAGGTGTAGGTTGACACGTACGGGTTGGTTCCGGTTCGGTTCTCGGAGAGGAGTCGTCCCGCGAAGTCGTAGCCGTACGAGGTTGCCGAACCGTTATTCTCGGTCACGCCGCCCAGCCTCCCTGCGCTGTCATAACTGGCAGTATAGCCAATGATGATCGCGTTTGAGGCGTTACGGTGGGTGAGGGCCGTGGTTCGACCGGATGAGTCGTAGCCATAGATGCTCTTCACGCCGTTGCTGTAGAGGGTCTGGGTGACCCGGCTACGGTTGTCGTAGGTGTACTGCGCCCAGGTGGTTGGATCGCTAACCTGTTGGAGGCGACCGTTTCCGTCGTAGACGTAGTTGATGAGGCGTCCGGTGACGTCGGTTTGGGTGAGGAGCCTTCCGCCGGCATCGTACGTCGCTACGGTGTTTCCGCGTGGGTCGGTTTGGTTGGTCTTTCGACCGAGATCGTCGTAGGTGTAGGTTCTTGTCCCGGTTCCATCGACGGCGGTGAGCATTCGGCCTTCTCTGTCATAGGTGAATGACTGGTCTACTGACGTCGGATAATCCACCGAGGTGAGGCGATCCCAGGCGTCGTAGGCGTAGTTGGTCGTTCGGTTGAGCGCATCGGTGCGCGAAACGCGGTCTCCCTGAACATAGGCAAAGTTGGTCTGATTTCCGAGTGGATCGGTAATCCGAGTGTTTTCGCCGAACGCGTTGTAGAGATAGCTCGTGGTTTTTCCGGCATTGTCGGTCACGGAGTTGACGAGACCGTTGGTTCCAACTGCATAGGTGGTTGTTCGGCTGGTGGCGTCTGTAACCCTGTTCAGACGGTAACCCGTGTAAGCATAGGTTGTGGTTTTTCCAGCCGAATCGGTGCTCGACGTCACGAGGTTGAGCGCGTTATAGGCGTTCGTGCTCGTTCGGTTCGTGGCATCTTTGACGCTGGTGTTGTTGCCCTTGATGTCGTACGCCATGGTGGTGGTTGCACCATCCGGGGCGACGATCTGGGTTCGATTCCGGTTTGCATCGTAGGCAAAGTTAGTTTGGTTACCGTTGCCATCGCGGACAGCCGTGATGGTTCCATTAGCATCCATTCCGTACTCACTGGCGTAACCGGCAGCGTCTTCGACGTATGCGGTTGCCACTGTTCCGATGGGGTATGTCGCCTGAACCGTATCAGGGTTAGCAAGATTTGCCCCCGTCGCAACAAAACCGTTCTGATCTTTTGGAGGAGGATTGGTTGGGCTGTATTGACCGGAGTAGTTGCCAAGTGGATCCTGAACATAGCTCAGTTTGTTACCTTGGTAGATGTACTGCCAAGTTTTTCCGACCTTGTTTGTCCTTGAAACTACGTTATTCGCAATGTCATAACCGAATGTTGTTGTTGCCGTTGGACCGTTTGCTGGCTCGGTGACGATGGCTAACCGTCCAGTACCGTCGTAAGCGAGTGACCAGTAGGTTCCGTCAAACTTAGTAATGGTAGCGACCTTGTTGCTGGTGTAACCAATTGTCAGTGTTCGACCGCTTGCATCAACAACTGAAGTAAGGTTCGATCCTGTATAGCCCATCGTGAGAGTATTTGCATACTGATCCTTGATAGTACTCAGCCGACCGGAGGTATCAAAATTCCAGGTGCTACCGTCTTTAAATGTGAGTTTATAACCGCTTGTGTCTTGAGTGAGAACTTCATAGAATCCGGCTGGTGCTGTATAGGTACTTCCGGATTTACTGAACACAACGCTTCGACCATCTGGGTAAACAACCGTCCCTGATGTTGCGTTACTCGAAACGCTCATCTGGTAGCTGTGTCGCCACTTTGCTCCAACTGGCCCAGTAGTATTGCTCGCTTGGCTGTTGAAAATAAGAGACATAGAGACCGATGGCCCGATGCTCGACCAATTTGCCGTTGGCTGCAGCAGGGTTAAGTTTCCGTTGGCAAGGTTCTCTGATCCGCCTTCGACGGGGAAGCTAGGTTGCCACGGAAGCGCGGTCCCCGGAGCCTCCGAGACTGGCGGGTCAAGAGTCGTCGCTTTGACACTGCTGTCCACCTTCGATCCAAACAGATTTTTTGTCCACTTGGTCGCTTTTATGGCAGGTGCTGGAACCGGCTTAGGTCGGCTTGCTCGCATCGACGCCTCTGTAGCTCCAGTCGTCGCTAGAGTACTAACGAAGATTAGAGCCGCGGAGAAGATGCGAAGCGAAGAACTAGTGAACAGGTTTTTTATTGTGTGCTTGGATTGACTCATAATCCTTCCATACCTATCCTATCAAAAAATACAATTAATGTCTAGTTTTAGTGGAAATCTTATTAAATTGATAAACTGTTACCCACAACTGGTCTAAGCAAAAGATGACAGTTCGTCTAATCTAACGCAAAATACATCGAAGAACAGATTAAGTCATCACATTCCAAGTTGACAAAAACATATAACAA
>JAPLCS010000085.1 GCA_026392145.1 Fimbriimonadales bacterium
CCAGAAGCTCGAAGCAATGCCCCACCACATCGCCTACGCCGTCAATAACGCAGGGTTCGGTGACACCACCCCCTTCATCGAACGGGAAATCGACTTCATCGACGAAATGCTCGAGCTCAACATCCGAGCCCTGACCGTGCTCACCCACTTCTTCGCCCGCCGGTTCCGGGCCCAAGGATCAGGCACCATCATGAACGTCGCATCAACCGCCGCGTTCCAACCCAACCCATACTTCGCCCTCTACGGAGCCACCAAAACCTACGTCCTCAACCTCGACGAAGCCATCAACGAAGAACTCACCGGCTCCAACGTCCGAATCTGCACCCTCTGCCCCGGCCCCACCTCCACCGCCTTCCACGACCGAGCCTCCACCGGACGATCGCTCATCACCAAGTTCACCATGTCCAACGTCGAAGACGTCGCAAAACAGGCGGTCAACGGAATGCTCAGCGGACGCCGAGTCATCGTCCCAGGACTCCTCAACAAGGCCCTCCGACTCTCCACCCGCCTCGCTCCCAGCGCAATGCTTCCCAAAATGTCCGCCACCCTCATGCGCCCCCGCTAACCAGCAGGATAAAATTCAATCAAGGGACACAGAACCAAGCAACTGAATCTAACGAATCCGCCACTTCTTCAGCCCATCTTCGTCATAAATAATCGTCGAACTATCCGGAGTAAACGTGAGATCGCTAATGTGCCAGTGAGGCAAAAGCTTCCAAGCCTTCAACTTCCCAGTGTGGGCGTCCCACACCCTCAAAGTACTGTTCCAACCAACCTCCACTCCATGGGAAGTTTGATATTCAGGCTGCGGACTTCCACTCACAATCATCGAGCCATCGGGTGAATAAGCCACACGACTAACCTCTTGATCGTGCCCCATCAAGGTCTGCTTCAGGGTGCCTGTTTGGGTGTCCCACAGTTTCACCGACTTGCCCTCGCCTCCAGTGACAAGCGTCATACCATCGGGCGAGTAGGCGATGGGATTTCTAAAGATTCCACCACACACTAATTTGAATTTCACCCGTCCTGTGTGCACATCCAAAATCCTGCACAAGCCATCACCGCAGCTACATGCAAGTGCAGTTCCATCGGGAGAAAACGTCACATTTTGGAGGTAAGTCGCGTCCAATTCAAGCCTTCTCTTGAGTTCCCCGGTAACGACATCCCACAGCATAATCGCGCCGTCATCGCCTCCACTAGCCAGTGTCTTCCCATCCGGTGAAAAAGCAACTGAAGTAGCCTCTTTTTTGTGCTCCTCCAACGTTTTGCGGAGCTGACCCGAGTCCACGTCCCACAACTTCACCGTCCAGTCAGCGCTTGAACTTGCAGCCGACTTCCCATCACGAGACATCGCCACGCTATAAACGCTGCTTTTATGCACTGCCAGGTGCTTCCTTTTCGAACGTAAAGGTCCGTACCAAAAAGTAACATCCCGATCACCACTTGAAGAAATCAGCTTCGTTCCATCCTGCGAAAAAGCAGTAAATGCAATCATCTCGCGCGGTGGTAAATGGCGTTGTGAAGCTTCACTAAATCCGTAAACCACTAACAAACCCAAAATACCGAGCAGAAAACCTGCTCTCACTTTCCAAGACTTCAATCCATGAATAACTCTCATCCCTGCTCACACTAAAATAATTTTTGCATCCCTCGAACTAACGAATCCGCCACTTCTTCAGCCCATCTTCGTCATAAATAATCGTCGAACTATCCGGAGTAAAAACTGCACCTTTCAAATCAAACTTCGGGAATTCCTTTGAAGCAACCATCTTCCCCTCTGCTACATCCCAAAGCCGTATGGTGCTACCCCAGTTACCATCGGAGGCCAGAAAGCTCTCTTTCACACTACAAATCATCAGCAAACTGCCATCAGGCGAAAAATGAGCACAGGCAACGCCAACAATTCCATCTAAAGTTCGCTTCAAAGCTCCCGTATGTGAATCCCACAACGAAACTATTATTTCTTCAGTACCTAGCTTCCACGCCGACGTAACCAAAGTCGAAGTCTTAGCAGAATAGTCCTGAAATTCGGTCCAGTAGCCCGGCGTCTTCAACTCAAATTTCTTCTTTCCGGTGCGAAGGTCCAAAGCCAGGGTTCCACCGTTTGCAACGAAGAGTGTGTCACCATCATCAGAAAAACATACGTAATTTGAGGAGTCAGGCCATAACATTATCGTCTCCTGTACTTTCCCCGAACTTACATCCCAAATCTTTATCGCGCCATCGCTTCCTGAGCTTGCCAATTTCCTTCCATCGGGCGAAAACTTAGCAGAAGTCACATAACCTTTGTGCCCCTTCAGGGTCATCCGCAATCGTCCAGAATCAACATCCCACAACTTCACCGAGCCATCAAAACTTGTATTCGCAAACAGCTTTCCATCCGGCGAAAAACTAATGTCATACACCGAGCCTGATTGATCTTGAGAAGTAAAACGCAACTTTCCGGTGGCAACATCCCACAACGTAAAGCCTCGATCACTACTCCCAAAGACCTTTCCATCCGGCGAAATCTCAAAGTCACAAGTATTGGCACGTTATCCACTCTTTAGCTCGCGTAGCTTGAGCGAATCTCCATCCCAAAGGGCCACACGGTTACTGCCATCACTACTAACAATTACCGACCCATCGGCAGAAATCTCCAAAGAACTAGCCGCAAGCGAGCTCCGATGGCTCACTTCACCCGAGACACCGCTAAACCCATAAACCACTAACAAACCCAAAACACCGAGCAGAAAACCCGCTCTCACTTTCCAAGACTTCAATCCATGAATAACTCTCATCCCTAATCACCCTAAAATAATTTTTGCATCCCTCAAACTAGCGAACTTGTAAAAATCTCAACCCATCTTGCTCACGAACAATCTCAGATCCATGAGTAGCAAATGCAATCGAAGGACATCCATACTTGTCCTTGATCAACCGAATTTGCTTGCCTGTCTTCGCATCCAAAATCCTAATCGCGTCATAACTTTGGCCCTCAATGCACACAGACCCATTCACAGCAAGAACAGAACCATCTGGCGAGTAAGCCATCTCACAATGCCATTCACCTTTGCCAGAAGTCACCGACTTCTGCTTACCGGTATTGACATCCCACTGCCAAACCGTTCCACTGTCACTTGCACTCGCTAACGTCGTTCCATCAGGAGAAAATGTCGCCCAATACAATGAGTTAAACAACACACTCCACTGTTTCAGTTGCCGTCCCGAATTCACTTCCAACAAGCGGACGGCATCCCAGGGATTCACGACCGCTACCTTCGCCCCATCAGGAGAAAAAACCACTGACTGCAAACATTTTGCTGAATCAGGTGTCCTCCTGGGGACCTCAACTTCCTTCAAAAGTTGACCGGACGTTGCTTCCCACAATCTAAAAAAAACATCCCACCCGCAGCTCGCAAGCTTCTTTCCATCGGGCGAAAAAGCGACAGAAGTCGAACCATTTCGATGTCCTAGAACACTGAACTTTAACTGTCCCGTCTCAGCATCCCAAACCTTCACCGTCCAATCTGCACTCGCACTCGCCACCAGCGTCCCGTCCGGTGAAATCGCTACCTTCTGTATCTGCATCCTGTGCCCTTTCAAACTGCGCTTGAGTTGTCGAGTTCGAGCATCCCACAACTTGACCACCATTTCAGACCCACCAGTAACGATCGTTGATCCATCCCGTGAACAGGCAACAGAATCGGCAGTACGAATGATCGGTACATTCGCCGCCACCGTCCCCTGGTATTTAAACACCCACATACCAGCCCATGACAAACCGGCAAAGCAAATCGCTCTGAAAATCCAAGGCCTCAA
>JAPLCS010000327.1 GCA_026392145.1 Fimbriimonadales bacterium
AAAACAAAGGTAATCGTAAGAACCGCAATCGTGCTCCAAAACGCTTCGCTTTCACTCCCAAGCATCCACCGAAGCACAATCCCCTGATCTCGCCCACTGGCAAGAATAATCAACGAAAGTAAAGAAGACAATAAGGTGGCAGCAACCACTCCCGCCAGCAAAAGTGTCGGCGTTTCCAAGGTCCCCCTTCGAGTCGCCAACCTCATAACAACCCACAGCGAAAGCAAACCCGAAAAGAATCCAGCAACTGGCATTGCCAATCCAAAAGCGAACGCACTAAATCCAAAAGCTGTAACCAGCGCACCACCCACCGCCGCACCAGAAGCAGTTCCAACGATATATGGTTCAGCCAGTGGGTTTCTAAAGAGTGACTGGAATACCGATCCCGTCGTCCCCAATATCGCACCGGTCAGAACGCACTGAATCGCACGCGGAATTCTGAACTGCCATACAATAACCGAGCCCTCCTGAGGTCCCTTCAACAATTCAGCAATCAGTTCCGAAACAGAAACAGAATTAGACGACCCAAGCCCAACATGAGCCAAAAACCCAAGGAGTAGCAATATTCCCGACCCGAGCATCAGGTTTCGACCTTTGTTTGTCATCCGCGCTTAAGGTTATACTCCTATTGAGTTGAACACACCGAATCTTTCCGAAAGAACAAACTTACTAAAGCCATCACCCACCCTCGCAATAACTGCCAAAGCAAACGCAATGAAGGCGGAAGGCAAGGATGTCATTTCATTCGGAGCAGGCGAACCAGACTTCAACACCCCAGCCGAAATCATCACCGCAGCAAAAGAAGCACTCGATTCCGGAAAGACAAAATACACCCCAAGCGCGGGAATCAAAGAACTCCGCGAAGCCATCGCAGCAAAATTGCAACGCGAAAACGGTCTAACCTATTCACCCGACCAAATCGTAGCAAGCTGCGGAGCCAAGCACTCTCTATACAACGCAGCCCAAGTACTCTTTAATCCAGGAGACGAAGTCATCCTCATCGCACCCTACTGGATGACCTACGCCGACCAAATCAAACTCGCAGGAGCTATCCCAGTGGTCGTCCACACAACGCCAGAATCAGGTTTCGTACCAACATACGAACAACTTCAATCGGCGATCAGTCCGAAAACCAAAGCAATCATGCTCAACAGTCCTTCGAACCCTTCAGGAGCACTGTTACCAAGACAAACACTTAAGGAAATCGGCGCACTCGCCATCAAGCATGACTTCTGGATTATCTCCGACGAAATCTACGAACGCTTAATCTATGGCGAGAAATTCGAGTCCATTGCGAGCCTCGGCAAAGAAGTTTACGAGCGAACCATCACAATTGGTGGCTGCAGTAAATCGTATGCCATGACCGGATGGAGGCTAGGTTTTGCCGCCGCACCATTAGTAGTGGCGAAAGCTATGAGCAATTTCCAAGACCAAGTCACCAGCAATCCAACATCCTTTGTTCAGTACGGTGCGGTTGCGGCATTTAACCTGCCAGCAACAAGCGTCGAAGCAATGCGAGCAGAATTCGAGGCTCGTAGAGACCTTATCGTGCGACTTCTCTCCGAAATCCCAGGATTCAAAATTCATCCACCCAAAGGCGCATTCTATGCATTCCCAGATGTCACTGGCGCACTTAAGCCAGGCGAGACAGACCTTGATCTCACCTCGTATCTTTTGGAAGAAGCATTGGTGGCAGTAGTTCCGGGCTCGGTGTTCGAAGCACCCGGTCACATTCGCCTCAGCTACGCTACCAGTCGACAAAACATTGAAAAAGGAGTCGGAAGAATCCGAGAAGCCCTCGAAAAACGCGCATGATCCCCAAGGGAATTCCGCTCAAGAACGAACAAATGTTTTCCCTTGCTATGAGGCATCGGTCGGCGTCGCCGACCGATGTCGCCGGAAGCTACGAGCGGCTTGAATTTTTCGGCGATTCCGTCCTTGGTCTCGTAGTCGCCCAATACCTCTACGAACACTTCCCCAACTGGGACCAAGGCATGATGTCAAAAGCAAAAAGCAGTGTGGTCCAAGAGGCACCTCTCGCTGAAATTGCCCGCAAGCTAGGTCTCGAAGCCTGCCTTGAAATGAGTGCCAGCGAAGAGGCAACCGGCGGACGCCAACGAGCATCCATCCTCGCCGATGTCGTCGAAGCCGTCTTCGGAGCCATTTATCTTGAATCAGGTCTCGAAGTAGCAAGGTGGTTCATCCTAGAACAACTCAATCCCTACCTACTTCGCGTGAGTACCGGCGATGTCAACCCAGACGATCATAAATCTAAGCTTCAAGAAATCGCCCAATCCCTCTGGCGAAAGACACCGACCTACCGAATTCGCAACGAATTTGGTGCCGCTCACGACAAAAAATTCTCAGTTGAGGTGGTATTCGATGATGAAGTTATCGGCGAGGGGGTAGGACGCACCAAAAAGGAAGCCGAACAAGCCGCAGCAGCCGAAGCAATCGAAGTGATTCGGCGAAACGTTCGCCAATAAATTCGAGATCGTCAGCATCTTGCCAAGACACCCAATTTTGAACTAGTATATTTAGTAGTTCTTCGATATTTTTCCCAATTCCCTCTCCATTGGCACGGTTATTACTGATACCATAACTATCGAGGTCGAAGGATGAAGATGAACAAACTAGGTGCGGTCGCAATGGTAGTCACTTTAAGTGGTATCGCAGTGGCCCGGCCAGAGCTAAACGCGTTCATCAACAAGCCTGCAAACAGCATCCCCGAACTCATTGCCCAAATCAAAGCAGACAAGCAAGTTGCCGACCGATTCATGCGGCACTTTTCAATGACTAAACAAGAAGTCGTTGAATTTGTTTCCTCACTGAGATTAGGAACTATCTCAAAATCTGGGTACTACACCATCTACAGTGCGCCAGACAATGGAATCCTGAAGGCTCACGTCTCCTTCTTCAAAAAAGGCACCCCAGCATTTGTGGACTCCGACGGAAACGCCGTGCTCCGTGTAAAGTGCGCCAATCCTTTCGTTGTTGGCAAAGCACCTGGAATCACCGCCAAGGCAAATATTCAGGACACCATTACCACCGCGAACGAGATGTCAATCACCGCAGGTATCCTCTCCGCGCCAAATTCAGAGATCGAAGCCTCCATTCCTGCAGTTCCAGAAATCAGCGAAGATCTTACCGATGGCTCCCTTGCCCTCGGTGTCGTCCCAACCCCACCGGTGACAAGTTCATCCGGTTTCCTTGGATCTCTCCTTGGAGTTGGTGGAGCGGTATCAGTAATGAACAAGCCACCCGAACCAGACCCAGTTCCAGAACCGACTTCAATGGTTGCCTTAAGTCTCGGTGCATTAGCACTCTTAAGGAAAAAGAAGAAGACTGCCTAAAGCAGTCCTTTTCTCCCTATCTCCTCGTTGACCCCAACTTACTTAGGGGCTTTTCCTTTGAGTTTCTCAATATCTTTGGTAATTGCCTCATCGGTCCGCATTCGATTGAACTCCTTTGACGGAGCCGACATGGATAGGTCCTTTTCAGTAAGCGCAGTGCTACTTTGCTCGTACTTTAAGTTCAAGTTGACCAAGACAGGACGTTTAGGGTCTTCTATCTGCAACCGCACAGTGGTCGGCATTTTTCCTGAAGGATTCACCACGAACTCATACTTCTTCCGAGGTTCGGAATTGGACACCATAATGATCCGCTTAAAAATCCCTGACTCAAACTGTCGGCTCTCCAACGAAATTTTCCAACCAGCATTCTTGGCTGCCTGGTAAATCGCAGTCATCGGGTTAAGTTCCGAAGCAATAGCAGAAGAAATATGGTGGGTGATAGTCAACGGTAGGTCATCCAAATTCACCTTCGTCGCAAGTTTTCTGCCTGGAGCTGGCTTCCCGCCTTCAAAGGTAACAGTCTTTCCCTCTCTCTGGGTCACCGTGTACTCCTCAAAATGCGGAACTGGAGTTTTGGAGAACAAACTGTAGCTAATTCGGTACCTCTTGTCATCCGCAATAACGCAAGAATTATTATAAGTCCCCTTACCTTCTGGCAATGAACCCGCCAGGTCAAAAGTAATTCGTGCGTCCCTAAGCGCTTTCAAATTCGAATCCATGTCCGCGAAAAGTGAAGCAGCAGGATTCGCTTTTGCTTGAGCTTCAGGTTCAGTCTTCCACCCCTTGGTACCAGATTCAATGACCGGAGGAATTGGAGTGGTTGTCGTTGCTATCTCTGGCGAATGAGTATCCGGAGCATTAGTTCCAGATGGCGATGGTGGAGTAACACCAACTCCCGGAGAGTCTGAAGAGGCAGCCTTCGGGGAGTTGTTCTCCTCAGCCGGACCCGAGCTTTTGCTTCCACATCCAACTACCAAAGTGCATAACACAGCAGCGATAGCCACGCCTTGCGTTACCGCCTTTCTCCTCTCAAATCTATTGCTGTATCTCACGTCTTTCTCCCTCACCATCTTAAACTCATACATCCTAACTTTAGGAGACACCCATCAAGTTCCCTCACTCAATAATTTGGAAACTCAGAATCTCAATGAGTTTATTTAGTTAAGCACAAAATATGCTTACAATCTTTCGTCCACCCCTTCACATCTGCACATCCCACTTCTACACATCTCAAACGTCGGAAAAATGCACAACTGATTGATCTCTCAACATCTGGGCAGCCTTCTCAGGAGTCAAGTCTCGCTGAGCCTCACCCAACATCTCGTATCCTACTTGGAACTTCTTGACACTAGCAGAACGAAGCAAAGGCGGATAAAAGTGCGCATGTAAACACCAAGACTCTGGCTGCGATGCACTCTTTGGCGCCCAGTGCCAACCAAAGCTGTAAGGAAAATCAGTGCGGAAAAGATTGTCAAACCGAACAGTAACCTCCTTCAACAAACTTGCAAGATCAGTCATCTGAACTTCCGCAAGATCGGACATTCTTGACACTTGACGAGTCGGTGCAATCATAACTTCAAAAGGCCACACCGCCCAAAACGGTACAAATGCAACCCAGCTATCATTCATTGCTACAACCCGCTTCGCCTCAGATAACTCACGAGACACAATGGTCTGAATCATGTTCTTGCCAGTACGAGCGAAGAAATCACTTTGTGAAGTACTTTCCTTCTGCAACAAAGTCGGTACATAGTTTGAAGCCCAAATTTGACCATGAGGATGAGGGTTACTGCATCCCATGACTTCACCCTTATTCTCAAAAATCTGAACCCACTCATACTTCTGGTTCAATTCACTTGCCTGATCGCACCACAATATAACAACGTCAGCGATTTGCTCTTTTGTCAACCTTGCAAGTGTCAAATCATGCCGAGGATGAAAACAAAAAACCCGGCACTCCCCAGTGACAGGTTCAATCTGATAAAGCTCATCGTGGAGTCCAAGACTGCCATCCAAAGTAGATCGCACCTCGTCTGGCAAAAGGGCAGCAAAATCATTGTTGAACACAAAACACTTCTCATAAAGGGGATTACTTTCACCATTGGCTCGCACATTCCCTGGGCACAAGTAACAACCTGAGTCGAATGAAGTTCGAGGCGCAATCGGTTTTTCTTCCTGCCCCTGCCATGGCCGTTTAGTACGGTGAGGGGAGACCAGTACCCACTCATTCAATAGCGGATTAAACCTCCTATGCGGGTGCTCTTCCGCATCAAAAATCTGCTGAATTCCCATCGGCACCGACTCCATACTCCACCAGAATATCTCGCCTAGTACTCCAAATCGTCCAAAAAGGTGTATATTCGTGTGAACTATGAATTTCAAGTTCTCGTTACCTTCTCTTGCGCTCGTCGCGATTCTCGCTGTTGGCTGTGGCTCAAAAGAGGCCACTACCCCCACCGCAGAAGTAAAGAAGCTAGCGTTTGTAACCAACAACACCTCAGACTTCTGGACCATCGCGAAGAAAGGAGTGGAAGCCGCTCAAAAAGAACTTCCCGGGTACTCAGTCGATTTCAAAATGCCTCAAGATGGACAGGCAGCTACCCAAAAGCAAATTCTCGATGACTTAGTTGCCGACGGAGTCAAAGGTATAGCCGTCAGCCCCAAAGATCCAGCAAACCAAACTGCTGATTTATCCGCAATTGCCGATAAAACACTGCTTATCACTCAGGACAGTGATGCTCCAGATTCCAAACGAGCATGCTACATCGGAACCGATAACATCGCCGCAGGAAAGATGGCGGGGGAAGAAGTCAAAAAGGCACTTCCAAATGGCGGAAAAATCATGGTCTTTGTTGGCGCTAAGGACGCACAAAACGCAAAAGAAAGGTACGAGGGTCTCCAAGAGGCTCTCAAGGGATCGAAAGTAACGATTATTGATATCCGAACCGACGATACCGACCGGGCGAGAGCAAAGCAAAACGTCTCCGATGCAATCACCGCGAATGCAGACCTCGCGGGCTGCGTAGGTCTCTGGAGCTACAACACCCCAGCGATTGTCAGTGCAATTAAAGACGCAAAGAAAGAAGGCAAAATCGCCATTGTGGGCTTTGACGAAGAAGCAGATACGCTCGCAGGAATCAAAGATGGCACCGTGTTCAGCACCATTGTCCAACAACCTTACGAGTTCGGTTTTCAATCCGTCAAGCTCATGGCAAAAGTCTTAGAAGGAGACAAAACCATCATTCCAACTGAGAAGAAAATCATTGTTCCAACCAAAGTAATCAACAAAGAATCAGTGGAAGAGTTCTCGAAGAAATTGAAGGAGCTTCTAGGCAAATAAGCCTTCTTGAACTTAAATCTATCACGAAGCGTTTTCCAGGCGTAACCGCCCTGGAAAACGTTTCCTTTTGCATCAATGACAATGAAATTCTCTCCATCATAGGAGAAAATGGTGCCGGCAAGTCCACGCTGATGAAGATAATCGCGGGGGTCTATCAGCCAGATGAAGGCCAAATTCTTCTTAATGGCAAAAATGTATCCTTCCCAAACCCCGGCTCCTCACTAGACTCAGGAATTCGGATTGTGTTCCAAGAACTCACAGGACTTGAAAACTTAAGCATTGGAGCAAACCTTTTTCTAGGAAGAGAACCTCGAAAGGGATTCTTAATTGATTCAAAGAAGATTAACCAAGACTCCGAGAAAATTCTTACCAAAGTGGGCCTCAATCGCTCTGCACAAACGCTTCTAGGAGAGTTAAGCCTAGCAGAACGACAGCTAGTGGAAATTGGACGAGCTCTCTCAATGAAAGTGCAAGTGCTCATCCTCGACGAGCCAACCTCCTCATTAACTCTCGAAGAATCAAATCGACTACTCACTCTCATCCAAGAATTAAAGAGCGAAGGAGTTTCGATCGTCTATATTTCCCACCGGCTCGATGAAGTCCAAGCCATCAGCGACCGAGTAGTGGCACTCCGCGATGGGAAAAATGCTGGCGAACTCGCCAAGGAAGCAATCACCCACGAGTCGATGATCAAAATGATGGTAGGTCGTGAGGTCGATACATCACGAATTCAACGTAACGCAAAATCTGGCCCCAAGGCACTAGAACTTATCAATATATCAACCGAGAGATTCCCAGACTGTAAAGTCAACCTCACGATAAAACAACGTGAAATTCTTGGCATGGCTGGACTGGTCGGTGCAGGCAGAACAGAACTCGCACGAGCCACTTTTGGAGTAGATACTTGCACCGGTGAAATCGCTATTGATGGCAAACAAACTCACCTAAAATCTCCTCACGATGCAATTCAAAAGGGCATTTTTCTGGCACCAGAAGATCGTCGCAATGTGGGTCTTACTCTGACGTCAACAGTTTCAGACAACCTGACACTCCCAAACTTGAAAACCATCAACAAATGGCTCACCCACCGTTCAAAAGAAGAAGAATATGCCAACGAGGGAGTCACAAAAATGGGTGTCAAAACAGCTTCAATCGATACAATTATCGGAACCCTTTCGGGAGGCAATCAACAAAAAGTAGTGCTATCAAGATGGCTGATGATGAACCCCAAAGTTCTTATTGTTGACGAACCAACTCGGGGCATCGATGTGGGAGCCAAGGCGGAAATCTATCATCAACTCCGTACGCTGGCAGATCAAGGCATCGGAATTTGGATGATTAGTAGCGACATGGAAGAAATCCTTCGAATGAGCGACCGAGTCGTAGTCATGCATGAAGGCAAGATAAGCGGTGAACTGGATGGCGAGTCAGCCACAGAGGAGCAAGTTATGGCGCTCGCAGTAGGTAACACCAATGCAACAAACCAACAAAATGGAGTGAGTCAATCATGAAACCACGAAGCAAAGAACTCGGCATCTTAGTGATTCTTATTTTGCTAGTCGTCGCGAGTGCGCTCAAGAATCCTAATGTGTACTCGGGAGCCAACCTACAAAACACCGGTCGACTCATCGGCATTTATGGAATTTTCAGCCTCGGCATGGGGCTTGTGATTATTACCGGCGGCATTGATCTATCCGTCGGCTCTCTCTTTGCCCTCCTCGGTGTCGGGCTTGCAATGATGCTGGAGAAAGGCATCCATCCCGTCCTCGCTCTTTCAATTACCATGGCTGGTGGAGCACTCGTAGGCTGGACTCACGGCTTGCTGGTGACTCGAATGAAGCTACAACCATTTGTCGTCACCCTTTGCGGACTACTCCTCTATCGGGGAGTGGCTCGAACAATAACGGAGGACGCGACAAAAGGGTTTGGTGATGCCACTGGATTTGAATGGCTCAAGGCGGCGGCAACTGGCTCAGTGATAGGAGTCCCAGTGCCATTGGTACTTTTAGTTGGCTTCGCAATTGTTACCTATGTTCTCCTTCACAAAAGCATTTATGGACGCTATCTTTTTGCCGTTGGTAAAAATGAAGAGGCCGCCAGGTACGCAGGCATCAACACCAGATCAGTCATTACATGGGCATACATACTCTGTGGATTCTTTGCCGCTGTATCTGCCATCTTACTGGCCTTCTACACCAACAGCATCGCGGCCTCAACCCACGGTAACTTTTATGAACTTTATGCGGTAGCGGCGGCAGTGCTCGGAGGTTGTTCACTTCGTGGCGGCGAGGGCACAGTGTTCGGAATCCTACTAGGAACAACCCTACTCCAAGTCATTCGCAATCTCGTGAACCTCCTTCGAATCCCAAGCCAACTTGAGTTTGCCGTTATGGCAATCGTAATTCTCATCGGCGTCCTCGCCGATACACTTCTTCAACGCAAGTCCAACAAAGTGAAGACAACCAAAGTTTGAAGGAAATGGTTTGATG
Organism: Fimbriimonadales bacterium; assembly: GCA_026392145.1. Lineage (GTDB taxonomy): Bacteria > Armatimonadota > Fimbriimonadia > Fimbriimonadales > Fimbriimonadaceae > Fimbriimonas. Next base: position 9,183 of record JAPLCS010000327.1, read on the forward strand.
TCGACTCAAAAAACTGTGAGCATCAAAGAAATGCTCAAACCAGGCGTTCAGGCAGTTCTGAGCCTTTGGAAACCCATTCTGCTGATCCAAATTTTCGCATTAGTTTTCGTGTTCTTTTTTTATCGCACACCTGAACTACAGAGAATGCCGGAAGCAATCAATCACCTCAAAACTCAATGGGGAGTGGGATGGACATTACTCACGGTATGGACAAGCAGTATTGCCATTAGTGAAGTCGCTGCCAAACTCACAATCAAAGGAAGGCAATGGATGCCGCTTCGAACGTTAGTGCCATGCCTGTTTTACTTTGGGCTCATCGGAATCCTACTAGATCTTTTCTACGGTCAACTCAATACAATGCTCGGAAGCGGAACCGACATCGTTTCTGTCATCAAAAAAATTGCCGTAGATCAATTCATCCTCTCCCCCTTCGTCACGATGCCACTAGCGACGACATTTTTTGCATGGCGAGACTATAACTTCGACATGGCAAAAACGAAAGCGGGCCTCTCGCACGGCAAATTCTGGGAACGATATTTCGCCATGCTCGGCACTTGCTGGATGTTCTTTGGCCCTTTTACAATCGCGCTTTACAACCTTCCAATTGGTCTACAATTTCCCATGGCAATGGCAGCACAAGCCGCGTGGAGTCTAATCGTGGTCGTAGTAGCTGCGCAGGGATCCAAATCATGAAAGGTACTTTGCTCAACGTAACGACCGTGGTTGCTGGTTCCCTCGTCGGGCTGGCAGTAGGGCAATTACTTCCGCCCGGAACCCAATCAATGGCATTGTCTGGACTCGGGTTGGTCACCCTGGGACTCGGCATCAAAATGTTTCTCGGCTCCCGCAACATCATGATCCTTGCCGGATCAGTGGCGATAGGTGGCATCATCGGACTCCTATGCGGAATCCAAAATGGACTGGATTTCCTCGCGAATTCCCTCAAGCAATTTCTCGGTGGTGGGCAATCCTTTTCAGAAGGCTTTGTAACCGCCACGGTGCTTTATTGTGTGGGACCCATGACATTTCTTGGTTGCATCCAAGACGGGATCGAAGGAAATAGCGAATTACTAAAGTTGAAGGCAACGCTTGATGGAGTCGCATCCATCTTCCTTGCCGCATCTCTAGGCTATGGCGTGCTGGTTTCAGCTTTCTCAGTCTTACTAATCCAAGGAACCATTACTCTCTTTGCGGCAAAGCTTTCCTGGCTCAAAGAAGACGATGAGATTCTGGCTGAACTCACCGGAGCAGGTGGACCAATCATGCTTGCAACAGGACTTTCTCTCCTCGAAATA
>JAPLCS010000400.1:0-2025 GCA_026392145.1 Fimbriimonadales bacterium
TCACGCATCCCCGGCTGACAAGACTTCAGCGCCTCCTTATGAGCAGCCACCGTCGCCTTGATCGACTTCCAAGTTAAATCAATCTCCGCCGGCGACTTGATACTCCTCGCCACATTGAGCGCACTAATCGGAGCCGAATCCTTCGGCAACTTGCCCCAATTCGTGTTCACAAAATCAATAAAGCCCTTAACCGACCCACTCAACCCATCCGGTTGTTCTACCAACGTAAACGCCGTCGGCGAAATCTTAGAAAGCACGTCATTAAACTTCTTCAAAGGCTGAACACTCTGAACCTTCAAAATCTCCTTGGCCTTCTCAACCCCCATCAAAATCCCGGTCCAAGTTTCACCGCTCGGATTCTTCTCCTTCACAAATAAAATCTCGTCCGTCAAATCCCCGTTTACCAACACAGGATCCTTAAGAACCAACAGCGCCGAATCCTGCTCCTCACACCCCGTCAAATACCAAAAATAGGAGTTCGGTCGAAAAGGAAAATCGGTGTCATTAGACCGCTGATGCAAAGGGTTCGTAACCAACAGCGCCGCCGCACCAGGCTTCAAAGACTCCCGAAACTTCATACGCCGTGCCTTAAACTCAGCCGGCGAAATTTTGTCCGTATCATGCAGCCGATATTCAAACCCGTCACCAGTCGCCTTCTGCTGATTCAACCCAGGCTGAACCACCAATGGCTGAACCAACGTAGCGAAAACAGGAAGCAATGCAAAAGCACCAATCATAGCGATATCATAGCCAATATGCTTTTCGCTTTTGCACTTTTTGCCAACTCACTTCCGCAACAAACGAAACCAATATCCGAAGCACCGCAACTGACCATCGCACCCATCGAACTCAAACCCTACGCTCAGGTCACCTTCGAGGTCATCGATGAAATGAGCGGAATCGTCAAAAGCCGAAAACTCAAAGACACCTACTGGGTACATAACGACAGCGGCGACTCAGCTCGACTCTTCGCCATCCGCCGAAACGGAACCGTCATCACCACCAACACCAAACAAGCCTACAACGGAATCACCATCTCCAACGCCACCAACGTAGACTGGGAAGACATCGCCATCGAAGGCGACACCCTCTACATATCCGAAACCGGCAACAACCTCAACATACGAAAGGACCTTTGCGTATACGCCGTCAAAGAGCCCAATCCAGCGACCACTACCGAATCAAAATTCCTCCGCCGAATTCCCATCTCCTACCCAGACCAAACCGAATTCCCTCCCGCCAAACTCTGGAACTTCGACTGCGAATCTCTCGCCGTCTACAAAAAGAAGCTCTACTTTGTCACCAAATGGCGCGTCTCACCTCGTGAACCAGGCAACGGTGCCGCCCTCTACGTTCTCGATAAAGAACGAACCGACGGCGAATCCAACGTCCTAAGAAAACTCGACACAAACGCCAACCTCGGCGGATGGGCAACTGCAGCCGAAATCTCACCCGATGGCAAAAAACTCGCCATCCTCATCCAAGCCCCCAAAGCCGGAGTTTGGATATTCGACATGACCAAAGGTGAAAAAGTCCTCTCCCATCCCCTCGGTTACGTCGGAATCACCAAAACCAAACAGTGCGAGGCCATCTGCTGGGATTCACCCACTAAACTCATCCTCTCAAACGAACAACGCGACCTCTTCGAACTCACCGTCCCCACCAACTACCCATCCAAATAACTCCAACACGCGCCAAACCTCATTAAAAGCCGGTGATGGGGAAAGCACCATAAAAATAATCAAATGCCTAACCCATCACAACCACCAAGCGATGCTGAAATAGTCACCGCCCGCGACAAATCACGAGCTGCCTCAATCAATCCCAAACACCAACCTCTGGTATCCCACATCTACACCGCCGATCCCTCAGCACACGTATTCAACGGCAAAATCTACATCTATCCCTCTCACGATGTCGAAAATGAAATGCCCACCAACGACAACGGCGATCATTTCGACATGAAGGACTACCACGTTTTCTCACTCGAAGAACCCTTTAGAGCTGAACCCTTTGGCACCGAAC
>JAPLCS010000400.1:2040-3306 GCA_026392145.1 Fimbriimonadales bacterium
TTGGCGCCGTGACCGACCACGGATGTGCTCTCGATATCGCTGATGTCAAATGGGCGAAGCGGCAAATGTGGGCTCCCGAAACGGCCGAAAAAGGGGGCAAATTCTATCTCTACTTCCCCGCCCGCAATCACCAAGACATATTCCAAATCGGAGTCGCAATCAGCGACCAACCGCATGGTCCCTTCGTTCCCCAAGAAACCGCAATCGAAGGCACCTACAGCATCGATCACGCCGTGCTACAAGACGACGACAACGCCTACTACCTCTACTTCGGCGGAATCTGGGGCGGTCAATTACAGGCGTGGCAAAACAACCAGCACGGCACCGACCACTACCCCGCTCAACACGAACCCGCAATAGCCCCGCACGTCGCACTCCTCGCCGACAACATGGTGGACCTAGCAGAATCCCCCCGTGAAATCCAAATTCTGGACGAACACGGTGCTCCCTTAACCGCCGGCGACACCGAACGCCGCTACTTCGAAGGCCCATGGCTGCACAAATATAACGGCAAATACTATTTCTCCTACTCCACCGGCGACACTCACAAAATCGTCTATGGTACGGGAGACTCGCCATACGGCCCCTTCACCTACCAAGGTTGCATCCTCACTCCCGTGCTCGGCTGGACCACCCACCACTCAATCGTTCAGTTCAAAGAAAAGTGGTACCTCTTCTACCACGACTGCCAACTATCGGGCGGAGAAACCCACCTTCGTAACATCAAAATGGCGGAACTGTTCCATAACCCCGATGGAACCATCCAAACCATCAATCCCTACATTGAAAACAACTAACACTCCCATTAACCAACGAACCGCTGGTTGACAAAATCGCACTTAAAGGGCATGATTATGTGCCCCCAGAATTCGCTCCTTCCCCCTCCTTCCCCCATAAAGGCATGGGAATCGAATCCTTTCTCAAGACCATCAGCCCCTTCTGGAAGCCGCACCCAGGACAGAAAACCTTCCTCCTCAATCAAGCCAAAACCAAGGTCCTCGCCTGCGGCAGAAGATGGGGAAAATCCCAAGTCCTCGCCGTCCAAATCCTCTTCCGCCTCCTCACCCAGCCCCTCTCCCGCCAACTGCTGGTAGCCCCCACCCTCGAACAAGCCAAAATGACCCTCGAGCTAGTCCCCTCACTGCTCGAAAAGCTCCTCTCCCAAGCCAACCTCCCAACCAAATTCGAGATCAAAACCGGACGCCTACCCCTCCTCGCCTTCCAAGACGCCAAAGTCCTCGCACGAAGCGCCAAACAAGGCAACAA
>JAPLCS010000400.1:3364-16113 GCA_026392145.1 Fimbriimonadales bacterium
GGCAACAACCTCCGCGGCAACGAAGCCACCGACCTCATCCTCGACGAAGCCGCCTTCATCCCCGAGCCATTCATTGAAAGCATCCTCAGCCCCATGCAAGCCACCACCGACGGATGACTCACGCTCGCCAGCACACCCAACGGCCGCAACCGATTCTGGCAGCTCTTCGAACAAGGGCAACAAGGCAAACCCGAACTCTGGAGCTACCACGCCCCAAGCCCCCAAAACCCACTCGTCAAACCCTCCTTCCTCCAAGCCCAACAAGAACTCCTCTCCCCCACCACCTATGCAATCGAATATGAAGCCAAATTCCTCCAACCCTCAGGCAGCGTCTTCAACCAAGAATCCATCGAACGAGCCCTCGAAGCAAAACCACTCCCATTGCTCAAACCAATCGTTATCGGCATCGACTGGGCAAGGTACGGAGACTTCACCGCCGCCGTTGTCATCAGCGGAAACCGCTCCAGCATCCACGTCCACCACATCGACCGACTCTTCGGCAGCGAATGGGCAAACCAAATTGACTGGATCAAAGAAATCCTCCACGACTTCCCTACCGCACGTCTCGTCTGCGATCGAACCGGCATCGGCGACGGCCCCACCGAACAACTACGGCTCGCTATCACCCAATCAGTACGCCCCGTCCTCATCACCTCCCAGTCAAAACCCGAACTAATCGACAACCTCGTGCGAGCGTTCGAGACCAACATCATACGGCTGCCACCTCACCCCGCTCTTATCACCGAACTCCAAAACTTCAAAGCCATACCCACCAGCACCGGCCACATCCGACTCCAAGCCACCAGCGGCAACGATGACCTCATCATCGCCCTCGCTCTCGCCGTCCACGACCTCCCCGCAGGAACAGACAGAAACGTCCACCTCGGACGAACTCGCGTCCTCACGTCTGACCCCACTACGTCAAGAATCAGCACCATCCAACGCCGATAAATATGAAACTATTCTCAAGAAAACCTAAAAATATCCAACCATCACCATCACTCGCCAACGACCAATCTCCCCAAATTCCCGCCTGGCAACTTCAATCCTTCCGCCACGGACTCTCCTCCGACAATCTGCACGACCTATTCGATCAAATGCAAACCGATTCAATGGTCCAAACCGCCATCACGGTGAAAAAACTCGGAGTCCTCTCCGCCCCCTATGAACTCAACGGCGATCCCACCCTCGTCGACTTCATCTCCCAGAATTTCAACACCATGCAAGGATCCCCATTCACCATCCTCCAACATGCCATGGACGCCTTCACTCACGGGTGGTCAATCCAAGAAACCATCTACGAATCCCGACAAGGCAAATGGTGGCTCAAATCCGTCAAACCCAAAAACCCAAAAATGTTTACCTTTGAGCTAGATACTTATGAAAATCCAACCGCACTCATCCTCCAACTCCCCGGCGAACAAGAACAGCGCCTACCAAGAAACCGATTCGTAATCTGGCGACACCGAGGTGGCTATGGAAGACCCTACGGCCAAAGCGATCTCCTCCCCGCCATCACCCACTACGCCGCAAAACGCGACCTCCTCAACGCCTGGAAAGTCCACCTCGACCGATTCGCATCCCCCACCCTCCTCGGCCGCTTCAACAAAAGCGCCACCAACGAAGATCAATCCGCCATGCTCCACTCCCTCGAACACCTGGCAAAACACTCCGCCATCGTCTTCCCCGACGACTTCGAAGTCACCAGCCTCTCCGACAGTCCCTCTGCCAGCAACGGATTCATGGAAGCCATCGACTTCCACAACCGAGAAATTGCCCGAGCCATCCTCGGCCAAACCCTCACTACCGACGAAGGCAGAAGAGGCGGTTCCCTCGCCATGGGCAAAGTCCACCTCCAAGTGTTATTGCTTCAACTCGAAGCCATCAGAAGAGAACTCGCCGACGTCATCATGAACGAACAAATCATCCGCCCCCTCATCGAACTCAACTTCGGAACCCAAGAACTCCCCACCTTCTCGTTCACCTCCACCCCCCTCCCCGCCTTCCAATCCGGCATCTTGTAGAGGAATGAACAAAAAAAGGGTGCGGTCACCTCTGCAACCACACCCTTTCCAACCTTCGCACCGACCTTACACGGTAGCGCGAGTGCGCTGAATAACGCCCTCAATAAACGCCGCATTGTTCGGCGTTCGCTTAATCAACTTAATGAACTGCTCAGTAGCTTCAAGCGAACTTTGCTCCTTCGCCATAAGCCGACGAAGCTGAACCACGCCCTCATAAATGTTCCGATCAAACAGCAACTCTTCATGCCGAGTCGAAGACCGTCGTACATCAATAGCCGGCCAAATGCGTCGTTCCGAAAGCTCCCGGTCAAGGATAATTTCGCTGTTACCCGTACCCTTCAATTCTTCAAAAATCGACTCATCCATCTTCGAACCGGTATCCACCAGAACCGAAGCAATAATCGTCAACGAGCCACCTTCCTCAATATTCCGGGCTGCACCAAAGAAACGCCGAGGACGATACAACGCCGCCGGGTCCAAACCACCAGTCAACGTCCGACCAGAAGGATTTATCGTCAAGTTCGAAGCCCGCGAAAGTCGAGTCAACGAGTCAAGCATAATCACCACGTCCCGACCCGATTCCACAAGCCGCTTCGCCTGTTCCATACAAAGCTCAGCCACCCGCATGTGGTTCTCAGCAGGCTCATCAAACGTCGAAGAAATAACCTGTCCACGCACCGACCGACGCATGTCCGTAACTTCTTCAGGCCGCTCATCAACCAGCAAAACCATCAAATAAACTTCAGGATGATTCGAGCTAATCGCATTCGCAATCGCCTTCATCATCGTGGTCTTTCCAGCCTTAGGCGGCGAAACAATCAGCGCCCGCTGGCCCTTACCAATCGGAGAGATCAAATCCACAATCCGCGTCGGAATGTTCTCATGAGTCGTCTCCATCCTCAACGGCTCATTCGGATAAAGCGGAGTCAATTCATCAAAATTCTTTCGACCAACCCCAAGGCCAACACCGATATTGTTCACCGCTTCGACACGCAGCAAGCCTCGGTATTTCTCTCCTTCCTTGTGAGCCCGACACAAGCCAAAAACCGTGTCCCCAGGTCGCAAACCAAACTTCTTGATCAGATTCTGACCAACATAAACATCATCACTCGACGGCGCATAGGTGTCCTTTCGCAAGAAACCCCAACCATCGTTCATCAACTCCAAAATGCCCTTAGCGTAAAAAGGAGTCTTCTCCTCGTTCACCTTTGGAAGCAAATGCTCAATCACTTCAAACTTCAAAAGCTCAGCCGAAACCTTGTGCTTCTTCGCCAGCTTCAACAGCTCCGCCGGAGCCATCGAATCAAAGTGACTAAAATCCAATTCCGGCAAATTCTCTAAATCAGCCTGATTGTCACCCTTGGGAAGGCCATCATTCCCCGGACGTCGACGACGTCGGTTGTTCTGGTTGTTATTTTGATTGTTGCCTTGGTTATCGCCCCGGCTCTGGCGTTGTCGAAAAATCGGAGTCATAAGTGAGCTTTCCGTGAAAAGTGATTTCGTAAGGAGAAATTTTCCTACCACAAACTTATCCGGAATCTCTATGCCAATGTGCTCGCACACCACTTCCACCACCCGAGCATCGGGCTTCGAAAGCAACGCACAAAGCTGCAGCGACTTCGGATGGCGCAAACCCAACAACTCGCGCAAATGAGCCAAAGTGCGACCCGTGTCAACAATATCCTCAACCAACACGACGTTCCGCCCCTCAATGGAGCTGTCAGCGTCCTTCTTAATCTGCACCACACCAGAAGATTCCATCGCCCCGTGCCAACTGCTCACCTGAATAAACTCCAACTGAGATTCCCGACCCAACTGCCACAAAGCACGAGCCAAATCACTCATAAAATGCACCGAGCCCTTCAGCACACCGAGCAAAATAATCGGCTGCCCATCATCAGGAATCGAAGCTGAAACCGCCTCAGCCAAAGACCGAACTTTACTCTGAATTTCCTTGTGGCTGTGCAAAGTTTCTAGTCGCATAATGAGTCAATAAGGTACCAGTTTAACGGTTAAAAATTCCTCCATCAGACCACCTCGCTCCACCTCCAGCGGGTAACTTATTTCCGTCATGGGCGCTCTTATTGCAATTAGTCTGATCGCCTCACAATCCTGGGCAAGCTACGGAAAATTCCCACCCCCAGTCGCCCCCTTTACCAACGCAAAACTTCCCACCCGCACCGTCGCCGTCCCCATGATCTTTCCCATCATCGGCTCGTTCTCCCTGGGCGGTCGCTACAACGTCTCTCGCGGCAGATACCTCCACACCGGGGTCGATATCAAAGCCGCCAAAATGACCCCCGTAGTCGCACCCTTCAGCGGCATCATCGGCTTCAAAAAGCACACGTTCTGGATATACGGCGACAACGGCTACAAATGCCTGGGCACCCATCTCAACGACGACACACCAGGCACCCGTGATGGTAAAAATAATTTCGATTACATGTTCTCCCCCATGATCAAATTCGGGGAAAGAGTCGAACAAGGCCAACTCATCGGCTACGTCGGGGACTCAGGAAAAGCCACCGGCCCCCATCTTCACTTCGAACTCTTCGACAAAAAATCCATCATTGACCCCGTCGTCTCGCTCCACTACGCCCAAAAAATCTACAGCCCGCGAGTACCTCTAACCAATCGTCAACCAGCCCCTGCCCCCGGCGAGGAAATCTACTACGTCTGCAAAAAGAACTACTTCCCCATCAACGGAACCCTCTACGGACTCCTCGTCGCAAAACAATACGGCAACAGAATCATCCCCACCACCCGGCCAACCTTCGTCACCTTCACCATCCCCGAAGCCATCCGCAACGGTTCAAACCCCAACAACTCAGGACTTCACAGTTCCACCCTCGAAACTCCCGAAGCCGGCCATCCACTGCCCAACCCACCAGGTCTCATTGAAGCTTGGCCAACCAATAAGCCAGCCGCCATCACCTTCACACGCAAAGGTGGCTACAACCTCGTCACCCAAGTCGCCGCCCCCTAACGTCTCCAAAAAACCATGGATCGCCGCAAACTTTTTGGAATCATCGTGCTGCTCAACCTCCTCTGGGCACCCGTAAATTTCATGGTCGGCACCGCAAAATCAGGTGGATTTAGCGCCATCGCCGTCGGGTGCATTCGCTGGGTCTCCCTCGCCTTCATCATCCAAGCCCTCCTCCTCTTCTCCTCACCATTCCGCAAACTCATCGGCTACAAGCCACTCCACCGTCACGACTGGATCAGGGCATTCCTCCTCGGCCTCTTCTTCTTCGGCCCCTCCCACATGCTCTTTTACTATTCGCTCTCCTTCACCAGCGAAGTCGAGGGCACCGTGCTACTCTCCACCTCCCCCGTGTTCACCGGAATATTCAGTTACTTCATCCTCAAAGAGCACCTCACAACCCATCGCCAACTCGCCATCCTCATCTCATCCATAGGCGCCTACATCGTATCCGTAGGCTTCACCCTCCCCAGCCTCGCGGGCCACGCTAAAGGCAACCTCTTGTTCGGCGCCGGAGTCCTCATCGAATGTTTCATGGGAGTCCTCGCCGCCAAACTCGCACGACGCAGCAGCGGAATCGGAGTCCTTAGCGCAGAAATTTGGGGCGGAGCCCTATGCTTCATCCTCGTCTCCCTTTTCGCCAAAGGAATGTTCCAAATCCAGGCTAACCAAGTCACTCTCGCCGGAATCCTCGCCATCGGCTACCTAATCTTCATGTGCGGACTCATCACCTTCCCCCTCTGGTACCGAATTGTCGAATCCTCTCCCCTCACACTCCTAGTCGTCGGTATCGCCATGCAACCGCCCGTCGCCGCCCTCCTCAACTGGGTCGCTAAAAACGAACTGCCAACTACAAACACCCTCATCGGCGGAACCCTCATCCTCATCGCCCTCGCCATAGGATTCGGCATCAAATCACCCCACGAAGACGACGTCCCGCATGAAGATGACACGCCGCAAGAAACAACTTCCAATTAACACAATCCCCAGCCATCCATCCCCAGCCAACCATTCAAAGCCACAATCAAAGCCAAAAACTGCTAGGCTAATCAGTAAGCCGAAATGGAAATCAAAGCCATCCTCATAGAGCCCAACAAGTCATTCAAAGAAATCGACTTTCAAGTGGCAATGAAGAAGATGAACGACCCAGAAATCGCCATCTGGTTCCACATCCACGCCGAAAACCCCACCGAAGCCATCCCCCTCCTCACCAACGAGTTCGGCTTCCACCCCGTCGCCGTCGAAGATGCCGTCAGCAAAGACGAACGACCCGAACTCAAAGAATTCGATGACCACATCTTCCTCGTAGCCCCCGCTCTCATCGGTATCCAAAACGGCACCCAAAACTTCAGCACCGAAAACTACGACGAAGTCGGATTTTTTGTAAAAGGCACCACCCTTGTCACCATCACCCACGTCCGAGTACCCTGCCTCGAATCCCTCCTAAATCGATGGATTCAACGCCAAACCGTAAACCACCCCGAGGTCGGCTACCTGCTCTTCTCCATCCTCGACGCCATCCTAGATAGCTATTTCCCATGCCTCGATGCCATCGAGGACCGAGTCGACGAAATCTCAGACCTCATCTACGAAGGTCACACCGACAAGCTCAAAGAGCTCCTCATCATCAAAAGGCGCATGCTCGAAATGCGACGCCGGCTTGGACCCTTCCGCGACGTCATGAACTCAATCCTCCGTCGCGAACTTCCGTTCATCTCCGACCCCATGGCGCCCTACTTCCATGACCTCTTCGATAACACCCTCAGACTCACCGAACTCGTAGACACAAACCGTGACGCCCTCACCGGCCTCCTCGACATCCACCTCTCAACCGTCTCCAACAATCTCAATGAAGTCATGAAAAAGATGACCGTCATATCCACGGTCCTCATGCTAGCAGCCCTAATCGCCGGAATCTACGGCATGAACTTCAAAACAATGCCCGAATTAGAATGGCAATACGGCTACCTCTACTCCCTCGGACTCATGGTCGTTGTCGGATCCATCACCATCATCATCTTCAAACGCAAAAACTGGTTCTAACCCGTCATTAGAACTGCCAACTACCTTCCGCGCTTAACCATCTGCCCAGGAGTAGCGGTCGTCACCTGACCATCTCGCAATACCCATTCACCATTCACCATCACATCCCTCACACCAACACTCAACGTCTTGGGAGCATCAGCAGTAGCAGGGATGAAGTTAAGCTTTAACAGAAACCTTTATTATCTTGAGTAGAAAATTCAAATCCGAGCCGTGTTCAGTAGATGAGTTTGCCGATATTTTAACCAGACAGAATGTCAGAGTGTTGGTAAATGATGTTCTCCTTTGGTTGAAACACTTGGAAGAAGCGGGATTGCTTCTTCCATTTGCGTTATGAAACGAAAAGAAAGCAAGAACGGCGCATACAGCAAAGTTTAGGTAGCAAGATACTCCCTTACTTGCAGAGTAAAGCCCAAAGGTGAAGAGCCTTGCAAGCATGCAAAGGCTTCTTCGAGCAGTGACATAACAGATGCATGATAAAAAATGTCTTTAAGTTCAATTGTCACTGAATAGCAGATTGCAGAACGTATAAAGTACAGAGTGTAGATGTGCCTTGATAAAACGTTAGATTAGTAATCTATCACCATAGCCTGAGCCGTATTAGCAAGAAGGAATGTTAAGTTTTTGTTAAAGTTAGCAGTAAATACATAATCTTATTGCAAAACATCGGTATTCACTGCATCATGCAAAAAGTTTAGTCATGATATGTCCAACCGTTTCAAGCACTGATTTCAAATCCAAGAGTCAGAATATGGCAGTCGCTCATTGGTCTCTAAGCGTACGTTGCAATATTCTCTTTGTTTCGAATAACTACACCGCCACACATATAAGGAAGTTGGCTGGCTAACAATGATGTCACTAGTTAAAGGGATCGTAATTGCGATTTGGGGTCTTGCTGCAGTCGGCAAACTGGTAACTCCCAAGTACACCTTTCATCAATTTAATGTCCTTCTGCCCTTCCCGTCTACCTTGGTCACGGCTTGTATCTGGTTAATAGTCTTGGTTCAGTTCCTTGTCCCAATCTTGATTCTTGGAAAAAGACCCTTGGGAAGCTTTATTGGAACCGGGCTAAGTATCAGTCTCTTGCTGTTCGAAGTCGCAAGACTAAGAAAAGGTGGCACAGGACCATGCGGTTGCTTTGGAGAATTGATGCAGATTCCCCCAGTCGCATCATTATTAGTAACGGCCGCACTATTTGGTCTCTCCATGTTTTTATCAATCGACGTCATCTGTCAGATCGCATCTGAAACAGACCAAAATACACACTAACATGCAGCAATTCAGAAAAACACTCACTACCTTTGCAACTTGCGTTGCATTTCCGACCGTCCTATGTAGCGTAGCTCTTGCAGGCGGTGGATTCTCGATAGGAGCCGATCTATGTGTCGGTACTCAATGTACAGGAACAGGAGGTTGTAGGCCAACTCCGAAAGTCGGAGGCAGTGCTAATTACCACTACTACAACATTGGCAAGTGCCAATGGGTTTGGCTTGCTGAAGGAAGCTGCACAAACCGCAACCTGAACTGTCTGAAGATCACATACTATACTTCTTCAGATTGCTCAGGAACAGGTTCATCTTCAACTACAACCGCTAACGGGTGCTAACATGAGTCGCGTCAGATCCTTTAAGTCAAAATTCGTCGTGCTGTTGATCATGACTGTAGCCGGCTCTTTGGCGCAAGGCTCTGGCGTGCTTGATAACCTAAAAAACGATAGCACCTTGGACTCATTCACTGCTGAAATCAAGCAGATGGAGTCAATGAAGCGGCATTTTTTCGAGGTTAGAGACGTTCCACCTCCTCCAACAGCAGATCAAGAAATAGAGTCTAAAAGTGTGTTAACCGTCTCCGGAAACAAAGCTAGGTTAGACTATTACATTGGAGAGGGTAGCAGTCGTACGCACTATATCAACATCTTTGATGGAAAACGCTCTCTTGAATTTTATGAAGTAAAGAAACTTCCAAATGGCAAAGTGGTTATTCGAGCATCCGAAGGTCAGAAAAACGGCATTGCAAATCCCTTCTGGATCGCCTTCAATCGGGAAGACAGCTCTCTAAAGTATGTGTGGGAGTTTCCGTCTAGATACCGAGAGAGTGGCCGCGCAGGGGACAGCGTTGTGATCGCGAGAAGTGACGCAGGAAAACACAATTTAAGTTACTCGCTTCCGCCCCAGATGAAGTTTCGGTCGCTAGAATACACCAACCCAGCAGGAAAGATATCAAACCGACTAGTAGTTCAAGAGCGTTTCGAAGACGGTTTTCCGAAGGTGCTCACGTTCACGCAGTCTTCTCTAGGAACTTTAGAGCAGACTATAAGATGGACGATTACTAAACATTCGACTGAAACCGTAAATGATAAATTGTTCAAAGTAGACGTTGGTGAAGGGTCTTTTGTCACGAACGATCTCGAAGGTTGGACTTACTTGATTGGTGCAGATGGCACGCGAAATAAGTTTTTGAGGAACGGTGATTCTAAGCCACTATCCACACTCGACAAAGCTAGCTTCGGTCTAATTGCCTTAATCGGACTTGTTGTTACTGTACTTCTGTACAACATAGATTGGAAAGCCCGTGTTCAGAAGTTTAAACAATAGTTACTTCACATAGAGGGTGCTGACGACATGTGTCGCCATCTTGAACCTAGCCGGTCCTGATCGCTTGGCAATTTTTACGGTAGCTGCTGCAGGTGGATCGCCTTATGTGCTCACGACACATTCTAGGCTGATCGATACTTCTCTGCTTTTGGCTTGCACGCTCGCGACGCAACGCTTCTTCCGATGGAGATGGATTGAAAGTCTGATCATTAGCTATACAATAATCTGGCCTGTAGCTAATTCATCTTCTGCGGGCACGTCACCATATCCAGCTCTTAGTATTCTTAAATTTTCAGTACAAAGATAAGAAATTAAAATATTTGCTTCTCCACCCACTAATAAACCGAAAAACTTCACATAACAACTCTAACCTGTCATTAAAACCGCTAACTACTTTCCGCGCTTAACCATCTGCCCAGGGGTAGCGGTCGTCACCTGACCATCTCGCAATACCCACTCACCGTTCACCATCACATCCCTCACTCCAACACTCAACGTCTTGGGAGCATCAGGAGTGGCTCGATCAGTAATAGTATTTGCATTAAAAATACAAATATCTGCAATCGCCTGAGGACGCAAAACACCACGACCCTTCAAGCCAAAAACCGTGGCAGGTAAAGAGGTCATTTTACGAATCGCCTCCCCTAAACTTAAAACTTTCATCTCACGAACATATCGGCCCAAAACCCTCGGAAAACTTCCCGCTCCCCTCGGATGCGATCCACCAATCGAACCATCAGAGCAAAACATGACTCGTGGATGCCGAATAAATTTCACCAAATCCGACTCCTGCATCGCAGTCACCACCACGCTCTGACTCGCCTCACCATCCGTTGTCTTCCTCAAAATCTCCTGAATAATCGAAATCGGATCCCGACCCAACTTCTTCCCAAGTTCTTCTAAGTTATAACCTTCCCAACTCCGGTCCGGCGTGTACTTGGTCAATCTCACATTGTGCGGCCCGCCAACATCTGCCAATCCCTTCTCCCAAATCTTCCTATCCTCCCAATCCCGACTCGGAACCAATGCCGCTATCGTAGATTGCCAATACAAATAAGGATAAACATCAGCATAAATATTGCACTTATCAATCATTTTTAAGGCGTCATCCGCCCGATTCCAAACCGACGAAGATCCTAACTTTATATGCGAAATTTGTGACGTCACCCGAGAACTCTTTCCAATCTCCACGAGCTCACTAAAGGCAGTAAAAGCACTATCCGCCTCATCCCGAACGTGACTAATATAAACTCCCTTGTACGGAGCAATAGCCTTCGCCAACCGCATGAGCTCACTCGTTGTCGAATAGTAGCCCGGGTCATATTCCAAGCCCGAGGACATCCCAACCGCACCCCACTTCATGTCAGCGTCAACTAGCCCAGACATACGGTCAATTTCCTCATCCCTCGCCGCTCGCTTGTAGTCAGACCCCATCACCTGGCGCCGAATACCACCATGGCCCGAAAAAAAAGCAAAATTCAAACTCGGCTTGACCGCACCAATCTCGGCTGCCTCCTTCTCCAATGGCTGGTCCCAACCGCCGTCTTGACCCACCACCGCCGTAGTAATTCCCTGCGTTAACTGAGATAAAGCCGAAGGCTCCTTCAATATTCCACCCGCAGCGTGAGAATGAGCATCAATAAATCCAGGCGATACCACCATCCCCGTGGCATCAATCACCGACTCTTGGAGAAGGGGCGTCAAATTCCCAACTTCCACAATCACGCGATTCTTAACGCGAATCGAGGCAATTCTTCCCTCTCCGCCAAGTCCATCAACCACCAAACCACCCTGAATCAACAGAGAAGAAGGAAAAAAAATAAGGGGGAGACCTAAAATCACCCCCCTAGATTATCACAACGTGAAAGATCAACCCTTCAGCACTCTAACTCTGCTGCCGCTTTGCATCCCACATGTTTTTGAACATGAATGCGGCAACAGAGCCGATAAGGACAATAATAAACCCAAGTCCGGCGGTGACAATGGTTTTGTTTTGCAAGCTTCGTTGTTCTTCGGCGCGCTTGACACCCTTTTCCATATCGACCGCAAACACCTGTGCTCTCGCCAAGCTCAGGTCATACAATTCGTCAGGTGTGAGTCCCGAGGTCTTTTTTGAGGCGGCAACAAGCTCCTCGTAAGACCAATTGATCGCTGGGGACACGCGAAGATCTCGGATTTGTTGTCCCTTTGAGTACCAGTTAGGAATGAGCATCGATTCTGTGATTCTCTCTCCAAATCTTGCCGACTTCCACACCCAGCTTGATTTTTCAACCACACGATTCTTACCATCTCCATCGTATAGCCAAAAGCGAGTCAGCACGGGAGAACTCAAGGAGTCAGGGTGTTCGAACGAGAGTTCACCGATGACGCCCCCCTGATTCATTCGCTTGATACTCACCAGCTTCGCCCCCTCCCACTCCAGTTTAAGTGTCGAGCGATCGGATGGGTCGATCATTTCACTCAATCGCCGGCCTGAGTTAGAAGGACGAGTGAGCACGTTTTCGCCAAGCACGAGGCTTGGCCCCGGCCAGAGATTGAAAAATTGCCGCTCGGCAAAAAAAGGCGGTGAAGACTTTGCGAACGAAACATCAACTTGCCCGTCGTTTCTCTGTTCAAGTACTCCATCCCACTTTCCATCAAAGAAAAACGAGACACGCTTTGAATTCGGGTGCGTCCACAACTTCGAAAAAACATAACAGTACTGAACACCTTGGTATCGTAACTCACCCTCAGCCACGTTTTTCGGACCCTCGGACGTCATTTTGTCAGAGATGTTAACTGTTTGGTACTCGAACTGAATTTGGCCAGATTGCTTGGCGTCCTCAGTCACATCAGACTGTGCAGACGCTACGCCCGAAATCAGCAGGGCAAATAAGAAACTTTGTTTTTTTCTCATAAACTGATGTGTAAGTCTGTGGTCAATCAATTGACCACAGACTAGATTAACACTTGTTCATAGATCCGACATTTATCGATTCGGTGTGTGTATTCGTGTAAACAACGATACCACACTAGACAGCTAGTCTAACTTCCGAGCCGCTACTACTAAAACTAGCCGGCACTGGAACATGTAATTTGAAAGGCATTCGAGTAAACAAGATGACA
>JAPLCS010000071.1 GCA_026392145.1 Fimbriimonadales bacterium
AATGGCTGCGAGTCGGTTGCCTACGGAAGCATTGTGGGTTCGGGGGTGCATAGCTGTGTTTTGCACTATGTGGATTCGCGCAAGCTGATTGAGAAAAACGATATGTTGTGCATGGACGTGGGTGGTGAGTATCACGGTTATGCGAGTGACGTGACACGGAGTTATCCGGCTAACGGGAAGTTTTCGCCTGCTCAGCGGGAGATTTATGAGATTGTGCGTGAGGCACAGGAGGCGGGAGTTCAGGCTTGTAAGCCCGGAGCTAAGTTTAATGTGACGGGGCAGATAGCTCAGCAGGTGATTAGCAAGGGGCTGATGAAGTTGGGAATTATTAAGAACGCTTCGGAGACGGGCCGGTATTTTATGCACGGAACGACCCACTATGTTGGGCTTGACGTTCATGATACGGGTGATTATGGTCCTTTGCGGGAGAATCAGATTATTACGGTTGAACCCGGAATTTATATTAAAGAAGGTTCGCCTTGTGATCCTAAGTATTGGAATATTGGGGTTCGGATTGAGGATACGGTCTTGATTACGGCGAACGGTGTGATCAATATGAGCGGCTCGATGTTGCCGAGGTCTATTTCTGAAATTGAGGGGCTGATGGCTCAAAAAGGGCTGGGAAATTTTGTTTCTCGGATTGAATCGTTGAGTGAACAAAAATCAGTTCACCATTTTTCACACTAGAGGGTTCATACTAAACCAATAAATCATGGCAAAAGATATTCGACGCATCGTTGCTACTGACTGTGGATCGACGACTACCAAGGCGATTCTGATTGAAAAGAGTGCCTCTGGCGAGTACCGATTGGTGGCCCGGGGTGAGGCTCCGACCACGGTTGAACGTCCTTTTGAAGACGTTACGATTGGGGTTGTCAATGCATTAACCGAGCTTGAAGAAATTACCGAGCAAACGGTTCCGGAAGGTTATGAGAAGGGTCGACGGACGCTGTTGAAGGACGGTACTGTGCATCGGCTTTCAAAGGATGATAAGCCGACGGGAACTTCGTCTGGTTCGTTGGACGGAGCGGATTATTATGTTTCCACTTCTTCTGCGGGTGGTGGCTTGCAGATGATGGTCGCTGGAGTGGTGAAAGCGATGAGTGCTGAGTCGGCTGAGCGGGCGGCACTTGGTGCAGGGGCGATTTTGATGGACACTCTTGCGGTCGATGATGGCAGAAAGGATTTCCAGAAAGTTGAGCGGTTGCGGCAGTTGCGCCCCGACATTATTTTGATGTCGGGTGGGACCGATGGCGGCAACGTGGACCGACTGGTTGAGATGGCGGAAGTGATTCGACGCGCTGATCCTAAGCCACGGTTTGGAGATATGAAGTTGCCCGTTATTTTTGCGGGGAACAAGGAAGCTTCGGGCAAGGTTTCGGCGGTGTTGGGAGAGGGGATTGCTACCATGGTGGTTGATAACCTTCGACCGAGCTTGGATACGGAAAACTTGGGACCTGCTCGTGAAGAGATTCACGAAATGTTCCTTGAGCACGTCATGCAACAGGCTCCTGGGTACTCGAAGTTGCTTGATTGGGCGAGCTTTGAGGTCATGGCGACCCCGAATGCGGTTGGCAAGCTGTTGAACGAATATGCTCGGCAAGAAGGGATCAACGTTCTTGGTGTTGATATTGGTGGTGCGACGACGGACGTCTTCTCGGTGTTTGAGTCGACTCCTGGTGGTGAGCGGATTTATAACCGAACGGTTTCTGCGAACCTTGGGATGAGCTATTCGATTTGTAACGTTCTTAAGGAAGCTGGGGTTGATAACATTGCTCGGTGGTTGCCGTTCACGATTGATCCGGCTGAGGTGAGAAACCGACTTCGGAACAAGATGATTCGTCCGACGACGATTCCACAGACCTACGAGGATTTGTTGATTGAGCATGCGGTGTCTCGTGAGGCTTTGCGATTGGCATTTGAGCACCACAAGTCGCTGGCACGGAATCTGACTGGTTCGGCTCAGCAGCGGGATATTGGTCAGATTTTTGACCAGCAAAGCAGTGGTCAGACGTTGGTCAACATGATGAAACTGGACATGTTGATTGGATCGGGTGGTGTGCTATCGCACGCTCCGGACCGAGCCCAGGCCGCGTTGATGATGATGGATGCGTATCAGCCTGAGGGGATTACTATGCTCACGGTTGACTCGATCTTTATGATGCCGCACCTTGGCGTTTTGTCGGAGCATTTGTATGATGCTGCGAAGGAAGTTTTTGAGCGGGATTGTATTGTTCGCGTGGGTACTTGTGTGGCGCCGGTTGGTGTTGGCAAGGATGGCGAGCATTGTGTTCGAATTCATGGTGCGGGCATTGATGAGTCGGTGGCTTTTGGCGAGATTAAGGTGATTCCTTACACTGAGTCGATGGGTGATTCGATTACGGTTGAGCCTGGTCGCAACTTTGATGTAGGGGCTGGAAAGGGCAAGCCGGTGGTGATGAGCTCGTTTGATAAGGCAAGGGGGCACAGAGATCAGAACACGAACCTTATTGAGGGGACGATTGGATTGATTATTGATGCTCGAGGACGTCCTTTGAATATCATGTCGGACACGGCTGGTCGGGTTGAAAAGCTGCGAAGCTACTTGAAGGCATTTAATCTCCCGTTGCCGAAGTAAGTTTCGATTGGTAGTGTTGGAAGGAGCGAGCGGTTGCTCGCTCCTTTTTTGTCTAGTTTGCGTGTTGGGTGCCCGAAAGTTTCCTTTGGCTGATTGGGGCATAATGAATCTATGCTTTTGGAAGGCAAAAAAGGTCTCGTCCTTAACGTAACGAACAAGAACTCGATTGGGTGGGCGATTGCTGACCTCGCCGAAAAGAATGGTGCCATTGTGGGCGTGGGTGCTCAGAATGAACGGCTTCAGGAAGGGGTTCTGAAATTAACTGCGGGAAGGGATAAAAATTCCGCATCTTGCGGCGCAACGGGACCGGTATCTGTTCGCCTCGTTGGTCGAGTACAAGGACGGAAAGCGCACCCACGCCGCCCTCAGGGATCTGACCAAGA
>JAPLCS010000105.1:0-522 GCA_026392145.1 Fimbriimonadales bacterium
TGATTCGATCCATCCCGGCCCAGGCGGACATCTAATCATGGCCGGTGAACTGCTCAAAGGGTGGAATGTCCATCCGGTCGTGAGCGAGGTCAAGTTGGATGCTCGGGCCCAAACAGTGACCAAGGCCAATCGGGCCAAGATAAGTGACTTTAAAAGCCTTACTTGGACCCAGACGGACTCGTGCTTGCCGTTCGTTGCGGACCCGAACGATAAGGTGATTCAGCTCACAACAACCGTAGGTGAATTTAACGAAAGCCTCAATCGACAAATCCTATCCGTGACTGGTTTGGAGAAGGGCCAATATCAACTGAGCATCGACAAGAAGAAGGTTGGCGCTTTCTCATCTGATGCCCTCGCAGCTGGGGTCAACCTGGCCACGATCGATACTCCAATGCGGAAGCAGTCCCAGGACGTTATTGATTTGGTACGTCGCCGAGCCGAGTTGCAATTCACAGCATGGCGAACGGTGCAGCGCGAAAGCGGCGATGGCAAGAGCAGCAAGTCCGCGTATGACGCGATTGA
>JAPLCS010000105.1:644-3090 GCA_026392145.1 Fimbriimonadales bacterium
TAGCCCCCCATGATTACCATTGTCTTGACGCTCATGACTTTAATGTCTAATTTAACCGGCGAAAGCACTGTTGCTAGGATGACGTACTATGTTAGTTTGACCGGTAGCGATTTGGCAAGCGGAGCTGATCCGCATCACGCATTACGATCGCTATCCAAAGCTGCCAAACTGCCATTAGTCGACGGAGACCAAATTCTCCTTGAAGGCGGATCAACTTTCGAAGGGTCTCTCTCGATCACCAAGTCTTTAACTGTGGGCTCGTATGGCAAAGGTAAAGCCACCATTTCTTCACCAATAGCCTCAGGTATCACGGTTGAAGCAAGCAACGTTGTAATACAGAACATAAACCTGGTTGGGAGGGCAGCAAAAAAGACGGACAAACACTATGGTATCGCCCTTTTGTCGACGGGTTCTCGTCGAATCGGCTTTCGCTCAATTCGCATCCATGACCTGGAAATATCGGGATTTGGAGCGGGAGGGATCTTAATTGGATCGAGTGATGAAAATCGCACAGGATTCAAAGAAGTAACGATATCTAACTGTATAGTTCGGGCAAACTATGGAGCCGGAATTGCCAGCTGGGACGACGCTAAAGATCGTTCCAAGGGCTATGCTCATCACGACCTAACGATTCGCGACTGCGCAGTCACCGGGAATCTGGATGGAACAGGAATCGTTATTGGAGGGGTCGAACGTGCGCTTATCGAGCGCTGCGAAGTTCGCGACTCTGTAGGGAATGGTGGTGGAGTGGGCCTCTGGGCGTGGATGGCCAAAGGAGTGGTGATTCGGCACTGTATTGTTAGCGGAACAAAATCATTGGGTGGTGATGGTGGTGGCGTGTGGACTGTATCGTCGAGGAGTGCCTTTCGTACGAAAATGATGGCCCAGGATTCATGCATTGCGATTATCCGGGAGCGCCTCCCACCACGAACAATATTTGCCGGAAATCAGTAAGCATCAATGACGGAAGGAAAAAGGGAGGTGACAATGTGGGGTTTGGATTCGTCACCTGGGGCTCAGGATTGGACAACTGCCGAATCGAACGAACGTTGACGATCATTGAGCTTGAATCAGCGTCTGAGAAAGAACAACCCGCCTTGTTTGTGACGCATATCACCGGTAGTGAGCAGAAAGGCGACATCCCGCACGTACGAAGTTGTGAGTTTCAGGAAAACGATGTTTTCATATCTGGCAAGGGATTTGCCTTCTATTCGACTGGGCTTCCCTCGGTAATCGGGGACGAAGTTAGGCTGCGAGGCAACCAATTTCTGACAGCTTCCAATGTTACGGCAAGCATAATCGAGGGACAAAGGTTTGAGTCATTCGAGTCATGGCAAAAAGCGACTGGACATACAGGATCGAAGAGAGTATTGAGATCCTCTACGTTCAAGTTCGAAGGATACAAGAAGTTGAAGCCTGCTCATTTGGTCACAAGAGCGCCATTGGAATATTTTCGAAGAGTCGCGTCCGTTTTGTGAACACTCACCTCTAATTCAATCTAATTAGCTAGCTGAAAATTGTTTTGAATCTTCTTACCTTTGGCAAATCCAAGACTTAGACTACAAATTGAAAAGATCTCAGATTCAAATGAACCTAAAATGTGTTTGGTGCGCGGGAAAGGACTCGAACCTTCACGCCTTGTGAGCACTACCACCTCAAGGTAGCGTGTCTACCAATTTCACCACCCGCGCACGTGGAAGAAAATTATACCACGAAGCTTTTCAAGATGAAATTTTTGCAATGACGTATCTTTCTCTTACTATCATTGATTCTGCGTCTCTGATGTGAATGGACTCGTTTTCGCCTCGTACTATGTACAGGAATATAGGGTGAGATTGTTTATTTTCGAGCGTCATTGTGGCGAAGTGGCTCCGAATTTTTGCGATTTCCTTCTCCAACTGTTGGTTGAAGGGTTGGACGAGGTAGATGTCGCGAAGCGGATAGGGGATAGTGCTGGAGTCTTTTATTGGCTGTTGATAGGGCATTGAAAAGAGATTATTGACGTAGCATGGACGGCTGAGGAGAAGATTGCAGTCTGCATGCAGTATTGAGGGATTCCACATCTCTGGTTTTAGCTGCGAGTGCCCGATTAGTTGGGTGATTTGGTAGACGAGTGCGCCTTCGGGAATGGTTTGCAAGTCTTGGGCTAGTTGATTGTGGATGGCGTTGTTCTTCCACTCTCGGAATGAGATATCGGCTGAACGACCAGCTACGAGTGCCAGGATTGCGATCCCTAGCCTTTGTGCGGTTTGAGTTGATAATTGAGCGGCTGGTGTGAGACCTGCGAGGCCTATGATGACCGCCCAGATGGGAATTCTTGCACTCACATAGGCACTTGAAAATGCAGATTGGGGTGCGATGCATGCGAGCAAAAGGATGCCGAGGGCAATCTTCCATGTTGAGCTTTTGAACGTAATCCAGCCACGAGCGAGGGCGGTGAGGGTGA
>JAPLCS010000105.1:3149-10530 GCA_026392145.1 Fimbriimonadales bacterium
GGGCGCTGAGGATTATGATGGCAAGGTAGTCGGCGGTTGATGAACCGTAGGCGAGGGGATTGGCGAGTCGACTTAAGTTGGAGGGAAAGGGGTCAAAGTGCAGACCGCTGTGAGAAGTGCGGGAGGGGATTTGAAGCACGAGGAGGACGGTGATTATTGAACCGCAGAGGATGCCGATCAATCCTTTTTTCGCTTGAATGGGGGAGGTGTTTCGGTTTAAGATTCTGAGTCCGATCCACGCTATGCCCACCATCGAAGCCGCCATCATGTGGACGGTGAAGAGGATGGGAATGCTGGCGGTGAGAAAAAGATTGGATTTCCACCCTGGGCTGCTTCGTTGGTCCCAGGCGAGTACGAAAAGCCCTAGACAAAGTCCGAATAGGTAGTTGATAAACCCAAAACCGAGGACGTAGTGATAGGACAGGGCGAAGGCGATGAGTCCCCAGGGGGACCAATTGCCGGTTAGTTCTTTGCAGGTTAGTTCCTTGTTTAGCCACGAAAATCCTAACGCGGTCGCACCGATGAGCCCGATGAGGAAGCACTTCATGACCAGAAGTGCGGGGAGGAACTTTACTAGGGGTACGAGCAATACGTCGATGGCGATGTTGGGAATGAACACCCAGTTGGGTTGATAAAACTGTTGGTAGCCTTCGTTGATGTGGGCGAGTACGTGGAGGCGGGCGGTGTGGTTGATGGTGTCCACTCCCGGCACACTGGCAGACAATAGGATTGGTAGCGATGTGATTCCCCAGCAGAACATGAACCAGAGCAGGAATTGTTTTCGCTTCATTGGTGGGTTTAATGGGGAAGTTTTCGGCACACGAACATGGCTTCTACTTCGTCGAGACTGAGCGGGCGTTTGCCCCAGTATCCCGCGGTGCCGCCGTACACGGCGTCGACTTTGAACCCTGAATCGGTTAACATTCGGACGACTTCGGGGGCGATGAATAGCCTTTCAAAGATTTGGATTTGTTTGGTGCCTTCGGGAAGGTCCCATTCATCGACATAACTTGAGATCATTGTGGATGGGTTAAATCTTCCGTCACCGATGAATTCGTCTTTGAGTTGGCGGATGATTGAGTAACCGTTTAGGCAGGTGAGCACGAAGGGAGCGCTAGGGTTGAGATGGTGCTCGATATTTTTGAAGATTGCCATCTCGTGCTTGACGGGGTCATCGCCGCGTTGAATGAGTCCGGGTCCGCCTTCGCACAGACAAAAGGCGGCGTCGAAGGTGCGATCTAACTCAAATTGAACTGCGTCGGCTTCTATCCATTCGATATCGAGTCCCTCGGCTTTCTTTCTGGCTTCGGAGAGCATGGCGGGGGAAAAGTCGAGCCCGGTGACTCTGAAACCACGTTTGGCGAGTTCGATGGAGTGTCTTCCTGTGCCGCATCCAACGTCTAGGATTCTTGCGCCGGGTGCGAGGGGGTATAGGCTGAGTAAGAAGTCAATTTCGGAGGTTGTGTGTTGAGTAAAAGGATTTTGGTCGTAGGTGGCTGCTTGTGACTCGAAAAATTCCTTCCACATCGAACTCATGGTTTTCAATGTACCTATTTCGCGATCGAAGTTTTTGCGGTTGAAGTTTTTGCGGATTGGGAGGGGGTGTTGGTATTTTGAGAGCCGTCCGTAGTTGTAAAATGGTGGCACTATGACACCTGAACTCCACCAGGCATTTTCGGTTCTTGATGAGCGTATGAATGATCTTATTTCGAAGGTTCAATCGCTGTCGCCTGAGTTGCAACGATTGCCGGTGGGGAAGAGCTTTTCACCTGCTGAGATGCTGGACCATATGGGGATGACCGAAGCCTCTTACCTACCTTTTATGGAGGCGGCGAGGAAGCAGCCGTTGCCTCATGCGCCAAGCCAGCCGAGTTTGTTTTTTAAGGTGTACAAAATGTTTACCAAGCGGATGAAGTCGGGTTCCAAGGTGACGGTGCCGGCTCCGAGTAATTTGGTTCCGGTTGATGTGAAAGATGTTGATGAGTCTGCCGCGGCGTGGAGGGATGCTCGAGTTAAGGTGTTGGAGTTTTTGAAGGATTTTGATGATGATGTGCAGTGGACCCACCAGAATTATCATGAAACGAGGTTGCCTCAGTGATTACTTTCGCTCTTGCTTTGGCACTGTCCTCGGTGACGGTTTTTTCTTCTCCCGGTGAGGGGTATGACACCTTTCGAATTCCTGCTTTGATTGAGACTCCTGAGGTGAGGGGCAGTCAGTTGGGGGATCGAGCGTTGTTAGCGTTTGTGGAAGCGAGGCAGAGTCAACTGGATGCTGCGAACAACACGATTGTGATGAAGCGTGGTGATATCACGGGTACGAAGTGGGGACCTTTACAGCGGATTGCTGAACCTCCTGGGGGATCTTACAACAATCCGTGCGTGGTGTTTTCGGGCACAAAGCTCATCATGCATTTTCAGCATTATCCGGCTGGAACGCACGAGTTTGATGTTCTGCCTGGCTTCTCTGGGCCGAGGGCGGTACGTGGCTTTCAGATGGAGAGTTTGGATGGTGGACGAACGTGGTCGAGTCCGAGGGATGTTACGCAACAAGTGAAGCCAGAAGTTGCCGCGACGATAGCTAGCGGGCCGGGCATAGGCATTGAGTTGAAGCATGGCGAGCATAAGGGACGGCTTTTGATGCCGTACAATTTCCGTGCGGGTAATCGTTGGTGGGTGTACACCGCTTATAGCGACGATCGAGGTGTGAACTGGAAGCAGGGCTTTCAGGTCGTCACTCCTAGCCGGATGAATGCTAATGAGGTGCAGGTTGCCGAACTTGCGGATGGCAGCGTGATGCTGAATGCACGCAATCAAGCTAAGGATGGGTTTCGGTGTGTGGCGTTGAGTCAGAACGGAGGAGAATCATATTCGCCTGCGATTTTGGACAAGCAGTTGATTGATCCCGTTTGTCAGGGTGCTTTTCTGAGTAGCGTTGATGGTGAGCGCACGACTTTGTATTTTTCGAATGCTATGGATCCAAAGGCGCGACGTAATGGAACGCTGCAAGTTAGTGACGATTTGGGTGTGAGTTGGAAGAAGGTTGCCACGGTGGAATTAGATTCCTTCCAGTACTCCAGCATTGTGAAGCAGGGGAACAGCATGGTTGTCCTGTATGAGATGATGGTGGACAAGAGGTACCAGATTAAGCTGAAGCGTATTCCGCTGAAGTGAGTGTCGCGCTGGCGAGCTGGTTTGAGAACCGGTTTGAGAATTGGTGTTACAGGCCGATTTGAGCCATGAGACGGCTCACGACTTTGACGGGGTCATGGCGGACCACATCGGAGGTGGAAATGAAGTTGCCTTGGATGACTCTGAGTCCCATGGCGCGCAGTCGGTCTATGTCTGGTTCGACTAAGTTTTGTCCCGATAACTTATATTTTTCTAGCACTTCGTTGTCGGGGATACCGGTATTGATGAGGACGTAGTCGAATACTTTATCTTTGACTTGCTGGAGAATTGCGCTGGCGTGTTCGCTGGCGGATAGGTTGTCACTTTCTCCGGGTTGAGTCATGACGTTGCAGATGTAGACCTTGATGGCTTTACTGCTTTTGAGGGCCTCCTTCATTCCTGGAATCAGGAGGTTTGGAATTACTGACGTGTAAACGCTTCCTGGGCCGATGCAGATGAGCTCGGCGTCGGCGATTGCCTCTAATGCAGCGGGGTAGGCGCTTACATTTCCTGGCGACAGTTGCAGTTCTCGTATTTTCTTGCCGGCTTGGACGATGGCGGTTTCTCCGCTGACTTCGGAATCGTCGTCGAGCCTTGCGCGTAGTCCAACGTGGTCTAGGGTTGATGGCATGACTTTGCCACGGATTGCCAAAACGTCGCTTGCGATGTTGATTGCTTGTTCGAAGTCGCCGCGAGCTTGATCGACGAGGGCGGCGATGAGCAGGTTGCCCATTGAGTGCCCGTTGAGCGCACCGCTTTCGATGAAGCGGTGCTGGAATAGATCGGTCATCGCTTTTTCTGCGTCGGCGAGGGCGACGAGGCAGTTGCGAATGTCGCCAGGAGGAATCATTCCCTTGTCCAGAATGAGTTGTCCGGAGCTGCCGCCGTCATCGGTTACGGTGACGATGGCGGTGATGTTGGAGGAGTGCTGTTTGAGTCCGCGTAGCAGGGTGGAAAGGCCGGTTCCGCCTCCGAGCGCCACGATGTGTGGGCCTTGGGAGAGTTGTTGTTTACGGACGTAGGCACCTACTCTGCCGCCTTTTACTGAGGGGCTTAGGGTTTCGACGAAGTGAACGATCACGTTGCGTACCGCTAGACCTGCCAAAAAGATTCCCAAGAGCATGAGAATGCCCCCTAGCCAGTGAATGAACAGTTCGGTTTGGTCGGGGGTGGCGAACAGGCCAATTACGGTGGCGGTGGCGGTGTTGATTTCGCGGGTGATGGTTTGGATTTGGATATTAAATGCCATCACCGAGCCGGCGAAGACGGCGGTGAGACCTACGAGCACGAGTAGGACCGCCACTGCTGCGATACGAGTGGGCCCAAGAACGTGGCGGAGGCGAGGTCGTCGGATCAATCTTTTTCGTCCGGAAGAAATACTCACAAGGCACCATTGATCAGCGAAATCAGCAGTGAAGCTACAAACGCGGCTATGAACCCTTGGAATCCTTGGTCATCGATTTCAAACCCTAGTTTGAATGATGCGGCAATGTAGAGTACAGCGGCGTTCACAGCGAGAGAAAAAAGTCCTAGTGTAATGCAACTGAGCGGCAGGGTGATGATTTTGAGGATTTTGCCTAGGGTTGCATTGAGGAATGAAAGGAGAGCCACGCCTAGTAGCAGGGTGATTGCTTGGCCAATGTCTTGGACGCGAACTTTGAATCCGAGGTTGAGGGATTGGCACAGAACTGACGCAACAAAGACCGACACCGCTAAAAGCACCCATCTGAGTCCAAGTCGTTTCATATTTCGCCCATATGCATTATGACCCTTGTCATACTCTTATAACGCATGAGCGACGCATTGCCGGAAAAGAACAGGGCAAAAACACCAATGCTTCAGCAGTATTTCGCTGCGAAAGACGAGCATCCCGGGGTTTTGTTGGCGATGCGAGTCGGGGACTTTTATGAGTTCTATGGAGAGGATGCCGATGTCGCGGCGGCCGCGCTTGAAATTACTCTTACTGGGAGAGAGGATGGCGGAAATGGGAGAATTTCTATGGCGGGGGTGCCCTACCATTCGGTGGAGAAGTATCTTGCCCGACTGCTCCAAAAGGGACATAAAGTTGCGATTTGTGACCAGTTAGAGGACCCCAAAACTGTCAAGGGCTTGATTAAGCGGGGGGTGACACGAGTGATGACGCCGGGGACGGTTTTGGAAGATTCGCTCTTGGAATCGGGAAGGAATAATTTTCTTGCCGCGCTCTGTGTGCTGGATGGCACTTTGGGCTTGGCGATGCTTGACCCTTCGACGGGCGAGTTTATGGTGACGGAGATTGCTGGGGCTGAATCGCAGGAGCGGTTACTTCAGGAACTGGCGAGGATACGTCCTAATGAACTTTTGCTCGGCAAAGATGCGGATGCTTATGCCGAGGTGGTGAGGATTTCTTTGGGCAGTACGGTGACTGAATTTACTCAGCCCCGTGTTGACCAGGCGACGCGAAAACTTACCGAGAAGTTTGGGGTGAGTTCGTTGAGTGGTTTTGGGTGCGCTGATAAGCCTACTGCCATTACCGCGGCTTCGATGATTTTGGCGTATGCCGAGCGAAACCATCTTAACCTTTCCCATTTGGAGGGGATTGCCACTTATTCTGTTGATGGGTTTATGCGGTTAGACCCTGCCACGCGGCGTTCGCTTGAGCTCACTCAGAATCTCTTTGATGGTTCTAAGCGGTTTACTCTGCTTGGGGTGCTTGATCGAACACGGACTCCGATGGGGGCTCGGCTTTTGAGGCGCTGGGTTGAGCAGCCTTTGTTGGATCCGGTGATTATTCGTCAGCGGCATGATGCGGTTACTCGATTCCAGGGTTCTGCTATTCATCGGGGTGATTTGCGGGATGCGCTTGGTACGCTTGCTGACATTGAGCGGCTTGTTTCTCGCTGCTGTGCGAACTTGGCGGGGCCGCGGGATTTGGCGGCGCTTCGGGATACTCTGTCCTCGCTTCCGAGGGTGCTATCGCCTGCCGAAAAATTAGGATTTGGCAGGATTCAGGAATTGATTCAGCAGGTGCAGTCCCATGGGGATTTGGCGGCGTTATTGCGGCAATCCATTGTGCCTGAGCCTCCCCACTCAATTCGGGATGGTGGAGTCATTCGTGAGTCTTATGATTACGAATTGGACAAGCTTCGGGAGTTGGGTAAGAGCGGTAAGTCGTTCATTGCTGCGCTTGAGACTCAGGAAAAGGAAAGCACTGGCATTTCGAATCTGAAGATTGGATTTAACTCTGTGTTTGGTTACTTTATTGAGGTTTCTAAGTCGCAGATTGATAAGGTTCCTGCTCATTACATTCGTAAGCAAACTACTGCCAATGCAGAGCGGTACATTACGGCCGAGTTGAAGGACCAAGAGGCGCAGGTGTTGGGTGCGGAGGAGAAGGCGGTGACTCTTGAATCTGACTTGTTTAATCGGATTCGATTGAGGGTTGCAGAACAAGCCGCTGCTTTGATTCAGACGGCACGAGCCATCGCCGAGATTGATGTTTTGGCAAACTTTGCGGAGGTTGCCAGTCTGAGCCAATGGAGCCGACCGGTGATTTCTGAGGAGAATGTTTTGAAGTTTGAATCGGGGCGGCACCCGGTTGTTGAGTCGAATGTCTCCAATTTTGTTCCGAACGATTTGGAGATTGGTACCGTTGCGCCGCGATGCTTGGTGATTACGGGGCCGAACATGGCTGGTAAGTCGACGTACCTTCGGCAGACGGCGATTGTTGTTCTTTTGGCACAAATAGGCAGTTTTGTGCCGGCAAAGCATGTTGAAATTGGGATTTGTGATCGGATCTTTGCTCGTATTGGTGCTAAGGATGAATTGGCTCACGGGCAGAGTACTTTTATGGTTGAAATGGTGGAGTCTGCGAACATTTTGAACCATGCTACCGAGCATAGTTTGGTGATTTTGGATGAGGTAGGGAGGGGGACTTCTACCTTTGATGGGCTTGCCATCGCCTGGGCGATGACGGAGCATCTGGTAAAGGTTGGTGCCAAAACACTGTTTGCCACGCACTATCATCAACTCAACACGCTCGAGGCCTCGAACCCCACGATCAAGAACTTTCGGGTGTCAGTTGAGGAGTATGGCGATGAGATAATTTGGACGCACCGGGTTCTGCCGGGTGGGGCCGATCGTTCCTACGGGATCCATGTTGCTCGAATGGCTGGAGTTCCGCACTCTGTTCTTGGTCGGGCACAGGAGATACTTTCTGATTTAGAGCAGGAGT
>JAPLCS010000133.1 GCA_026392145.1 Fimbriimonadales bacterium
AGTGGTCACCTTAACCATTGGAAAATCGTTCAAGAACGCAGGAACTGGAAACCGATCAAACTCGTGCAACCTTGCGGGATACCACGTCGCCGCTCCCGACTTCCACAGCACCCCAAACCACTTCGCCCAAGTCGTCGTGAAATAGATGATTGCACAGTTAAATTGCACCAACCTCTGTGGCCACATGGAGACCAAGGGCAATTCAAGAGGTACCGTTCCTCGTCTTAGTCCGATGTATCGATCGAGCGAAAAAGCAAGTCCACTGGGGGCAATAGCGATGTATAGAGCACAAACTCGCATTACCGAATCTCCTCCATGCAAGAATGGCCCCGTACGCAACTGAAGCGAAACTTCTCCAATTGCCATTACTGCAGTGCTTACTCTTGTCCAGAGACCGAGCATCGAAAGTAGTGAAGCTAGAACAACGAGCCAGTAGAAACAAAAAAGGAAAGTAGGATTCGTGACTCCGTTAAGCAATGAAACTCTCGGAAGCGAAAATCCATCTCCACCCAAATAGACCCGGTTATCAAGGTACTTCGAAGCAACCCAAGCCGGAATATAGCCGCTCTCACTCACCCAATCAGAACGAAACAGTCCAACCATGACTCCATTAACAAAAATCAAGCCGGACATCAAAGCTCGGAAAACGCCCATGGTTACAGGGCTTCCGTAACGGAACCAATACGCATATAAGGTCCTAACGGCTTCCAATAGAACCTCCTACCGGCAAAGACAGGGTGTTTGGTTGAACAATTACCACCGATTGAAAGTGCCTGATTAAGTCCACTCTAACCGGTGGGTTCAAGGGGTCAGTGGCACTCTTGACAGCGATGGCCTGACCAAAAGGTGGCCAAAAATATCTGGCGTCATCCTGATTCACTCGCTCATAGAATTTTCGATACCTTTCCTTCACATACTTTTCCGGGATAGGTAAATCCTTGATTCTCGGATACTTAAACTGTTTAACAGAACCATCAAGATAAGTAACTTCCGCCGAAGCCCACAAGTCAGTCTGGGACGGTTCAGGAGCAAACATATCCCAATACTGCCAAAAACCAGTCAACAACAAATAACCTGCAACCGGCGGTGTCTCACGTAACACCTGGAAGTTGTATTTTAAGAAGGCATCAGCCCCTCTTGGTTCAGCTTCCCCTTTCAAAACAGGTTCAATTGGCTTAGGAAGTGTATAAACAACCACCGCAAGGACATGAAAAGCGACAAAACCTACGACTAGAGGATGAATTTTAGGAAGTATGGGTAACTGACTTCCTCCTCCAGAATTAGATTCACCTAAGACGCTTTTGTCAGAAGTGGAACCAGAGTCCACCGATTTTGCATCAGATCTGCCCTTGGCTCCCGAAGGTGAGCGCTTCTTATTCGATGCAGTTCCCTTTCCCACTTTTCTCCAACAAAATAATAGTCCAATGGCAATAATAAACCAATGACAGTCGCCGGTGATCTTAAGTTGGGAGGCTAGTGTCTCCCAACTCAACCCTTACTTTTCAATTTCTTACTTTTCAATTTGAGCAATAACATCCGCAAGTTGTTCTTGCATCTCTGGGTTTTGCTCAACTACTGCTCGAATCTGTTCTGCAATCTGGCGTGCTTCTTCTTTCATGCCAGCAGCTTGTGCCGCAAGCCCAAGATTGATAAAGATTCCAAAGCTCTGCTGATTATTCGCGAACGCAAACTGCATAAAGCTCCAAGCTTCATCATGACGTCCTTGACCATTCAATGCTTCTCGCAATTCCCCATAGCCTGGTTCGCAGCCTGGATACATCTCAAGTAGTCTCTTCGCTGCATCCTCAGCTTCTGCGTGCTCACCAAGTCGATTGTGAGCAGAGCTCAGCATCGCCCACATCTTCCAGTAATCAGCTAACCAATTACGGAGAGGCTTGAGCTCTCGAATAGCCCCAGCGGCGTCTCCTTCTTCCATCTTCTTTTCTGCCGCTTGAATACTCTCAACCCGCTTAGGTTGTTCCAATTCAATCAACCATGCATTTGTCTGCGCTCTGGTGTTTGGATCTGGGTTTGCCTTCAAAATGTTCTGAAGGACTGCGGGAACTTCGAAGGTTCGATCGGCAGCCTGCAAAGTCTGCGCATATTCTAACAGCAGAGGGACATCAGCCGGTGCGACATCAAGGCAATCCTCAAGAAATCCATACTTGGCTTATCTGGTCCTTCGAGTTCAATAGCTCGCTTAAAATCTCGCTCCGCATTCACAAACATGCTCATACCGCCTTGAGCGTTGCCAAATCGATTCAAAATGCCCGCGTCATCTGGTTGCAACTGGCTTGCTTTCTCAAAGAAATCAATAGCCTTAGGCAACTGATTTGCCATCTGATAAAGTTCACCCAGCGCAAAGAATGCGGCAAACTCTTCAGGCACCAACTTAGTTGCACTCAACAGGGTTTCTTCTACAAGCTCAAAGCTGCCAATCTGAAAGTTTGCACAAGCTCGGCATAGACCTACCAACACTTGGTAAGCGCCTTGGAATCCCTTGTCCCTTTCAACCACTGAAAGCAGAGTCGCCATGGCTCCTTCTGGGTTAAATTCAACGGCAACCAAACCATTGGCTTGCTGGATATAGTTCAGAGCGTCATAGCCTTCCAAAAAGTCGAGAAAAACAACAGGATCATCGGTGCCAAATTCAAGAGTTTCACCAGCTAATAATTCAGGCAACCCAATCTCAGCTCGGTCAGCGACAGCTTTGATGAGCTTATGAATAACCTCAAGAGATTCAGAAGGGCTGAAATCGAACTCAAGCACTTCCCCAGCGGCCATGTTGTCTTTGTGAGTAAGTCGAACCGTCGCTTTGTATCCTTTTTCAGAGCCAACCATCATTCCGTCAACTGCAAGGTCAACTCCTGATTGACCAAACAAATCTGAAATTTGATCCGCATCTAACATCCCGTCAGACAGATTAACAAAAGCAGTCCGAGCCACACCTTCTTGCTCGACTTGGGTTAAAAAACTAACAGACTGAATATCGGCTTCAGTATTGGAGCGGAGTTGGTCGGCAACAAATGCAGAGATTTGACGACCGAGTTGGGGTTTTGCCCCTTCTCCGGCATTGAGAGGAAGAATGGCGACTTTCAGCACCTCCCTATTGTACCGATTCGTCTATGCTTTCACTAATGCTCTTACCTGTTCTCTTCGGAATCAATCTCGCAAGCTCGCATTTTGCCCTTCCTGTATCTCCGGCGACTACGCATTCTCAATTGCGCTACAAACTAGAAACAAGATTCATCGGCAGGTTTCACCCATCCGCAGATTCTTTTTCGTTTTCGTGCCAATGGCCCGGAAGTTCTGTCGAGACAGTAGGCATGGTTCCTTCAATTGATGTCGCCTTTGAGCCAGAAACGGAAAATGATCGCTGGCAAATAGAAGTTGACGGCATTCCAACGGGCATCCTCAAACTTCAAAAATGGGCGAATAACTATTCAATTCCGCTTCAAGGTCCGGGAAGAAAAGTGGTGAGACTGATCAAAAGAAGCGAAGCATTCCAAGGAACTACTAAATTCCTTGGCTTCTACTCCTCTCAGCAATTCAAATCAAAACCGCCGACCGCTCCGAATAGAAGTATCGAAATCATCGGCGATTCAATCAGCGCAGGGTTTGGAGTAGACGGCAAGACGAAAGACGAAAAGTACAGTCCAGAAACTGCCAATGCCTACCTTACTTATGGAATGATTGCCGGTCGAGACCTGAAAGCAGATGTAACCGTGGTTGCCTGGTCAGGCAAAAAAATGTGGCCTGACAATGATATTCCATCCATTTACGACTCAATTCTCCCCTCACAAACAGTTCCAAACATCAGCCCTTTATGGGACTTCAAAAAAGCTCAAAAACCAAACGCGGTGGTCATCAACCTCGCGACTAATGATTTTGGCAAAGGGATTCCCGATGAAAAAGGTTGGACTTCTGCGTACCTAGCCTTTGTCCAAAGAGTTCGGAAAAACTACCCAAAGGCATTCATTTACCTTGCCACAGGTTCAATGATGAGTGATACCTGGCCAGTGGGCAAAAATCACCTCACAACCGTCAAGCGATACCTTGACACCGTGCAGTCTCTCAGCAAAGATTCAAGAATTAAGCGTGTCGATTTTGCCGTTCAAGATGAGAGAGATGGTATCGGAAGTTCCTACCACCCCAATGCAGTAACCCAACGAAAAATGGCACTCGTGCTTGAAGAAAAACTCAAACAAGACCTCAAATGGAGGTAATCCAGACCATCGAGATATTCCAAACCCAAAATCTGCCAAAATAGGTAGATTCGGAAGAACAAATTCCCTTATAATTTGGAACTTTCGCGGAGTGTTGAAACCGTTAACTAGAAACGATACAAGCGATTTCAAAACCGGCATGGCATTTCAGATGGACGGAGACATTTGGTCCCTTCTTGAGTTCCAACACGTGAAGCCAGGCAAGGGCGGAGCCTTTGTCCGCACCCGACTTCGAAAGGTAAAAACCGGTCAAGTCCTCGAAAAGACATTCCGATCTGGTGAAAAAATCGAGCCTGTATTCTTGGAAAAAATTAAAATGCAGTTTCTGTATAAACAGGGCGGCGAAGCCATCTTGATGGGATGGATCTCGATAGCTATGAACAAATTCCAGTTCCGATGACAGTGCTCGGTGACCAAGCGGCTTTCCTCAAAGAGGATATGGAAATTGTGTCGCTCCAAGTAAAAGAAGAAGTACTTGGCTACGAACTTCCAAACTTTGTTGAACT
The DNA here is from genome assembly GCA_026392145.1 of Fimbriimonadales bacterium. Classification (GTDB taxonomy): domain Bacteria; phylum Armatimonadota; class Fimbriimonadia; order Fimbriimonadales; family Fimbriimonadaceae; genus Fimbriimonas. The sequence goes on from JAPLCS010000133.1 coordinate 4,733, forward strand.
TGAAGTCACCCAAACCGACCCAGGCGAGCGAGGCAACACTGTAAGCGGTGGTGCGACTAAGCCAGCCACTCTCGAATCTGGAGCCACTATCCAAGTCCCGTTCCATATCAACACGGGCGACATTCTCAAAGTAGATACGCGAAGCGGTAGCTACCTTGAGCGCGTCAAGAAATAAAAGCCATGAAACCCAATCGTCAGAAGGATAACACTGAATTCCAACCCGAGGTACTCGGGGAAATCCCGATGACGATTGCCCGTTTCGCCACATGGGGTGGGGCCATTGCTTTCGCTGGAAGTTTGTTTGTCACGATTTATCTAATGAC
>JAPLCS010000366.1:0-13884 GCA_026392145.1 Fimbriimonadales bacterium
ACGGCACAAAAGTTGAGATAATCGTCGCCACTGTGTAGACGCCAATCTGAACCGCCGTGACCCGATTCCCCTTGACAACTGGCAACATCGGTACTCCGGCCGCAGCGTAGTCATCCTTAATCAATATCGCCAACGCCCAAAAGTGCACCGGGGTCCATACAAAGATGATTCCAAAAAGGTAAAGCGCCAACGGGGGAAGGGAGTTAGTAACCGCCGCCCATCCAACCAAAGGCGGAAACGCCCCAGCCGCTCCACCAATCACAATGTTCTGCCAAGTACGCCGCTTCAAAAGCATGGTGTAAATGACCACATAGAACACAAGTCCACTCAAGGCCATAAGGGCGCTTAATGGAGTAGCAAACACCCAAAGCGAAGCAAATGAAATCGTCGCAATAACAAAGGCGAAAAGCAAAGCGTGAATACTCGAGATGCTTTGAGTAACTGTGGGGCGCTTCGCTGTTCGCTTCATCGAGATGTCAATATCGCGATCAATAACCATGTTAATCGCATTTGCAGCACCAGCGGCTAAATAGCCAGCAACGCCGACAACGAGGAATTTAAACATCCCCGGCCATCGCCCTTCAGCGGCAATCATACTGGTCAGCGTCGTGAACAGCAACAAACTAATCACCCGCGGCTTAGTAAGGGCAACATAGGCTTTCACCAAAGACATGCCTTTTAGCGGTTGCTCTTCTTCCTCTTGCTGTGGTGCCGGTCGGTATTCCACATGCTCAATTCCCGCGCCCATTGCTGCCAACGAGAGAACTACAATAGAAACCCAGTTCAAATCAGCCATGACCAAATGCACCATTTGAAGTGCAATCGGTGCCTTCAGCACGATGTTTAACAGCCCTATACAAAGTTGAACAATAAGGAGCGAGGAGACCATCTTCCCCGCATTACGAACAAACTTATCTGGTCTAAGATGCTGAAGCATTCCCGACATCAGCAATAGAAACAGCCCAATACTTGCTGATCCGACTGGATGCGCCAGTGCTAACTTGCTTGCCCAAAACGCCGTCGGTGCAAGTCTCTGGTCCAAGCCCTCAACATCTGGTCGAACCTGGTGGCCAAAAGCTGAGATAGCGCCGCTGACACCAAGAATGATTGTTCCCAGAAATCCAAATCCAAGTAACCAACCAACAACCCCCTGATTCTTAAAATGAAGTGGCCGTATACCGCTCGACATCAAAGCAGCCCCCGCAATACTCCCAAGTAACATGAAAGTACTCAGAACATGAACACCCATCCAGATAGCCCGCTGCAGAGTGTCGTTCGAGGTCACTAATCCGTTGACCACCAAGTGACGCCCAATAAAACCCTCAAACAAGGTGAAAAGTAAATAACCGGTAGCGAACTTTTTAACAGGATGCCCTTTCTCAAACGCTCGAATTGCCCACGCGAGCATCAAAATGGCAAAAGCTCCAACGAGCATGGTCGACAGCCTATGCGAACTCTCAACAAAAGAAGCAAAGGGACCGTTGACAGGATTTTTCTCACCCGTACAAAGCGGCCAATTCTCGCCGCAACCATCACCGTTCCCCGTGGCTCGTAAGAAGACGCCAAATCCGACAACGATCAGGTTGTAAACCAAGTTAAACCATGCAAACTTGGCGAATCCAGGGTTAGAAGGTAGCTGGGGAGAATCGTCCGACGAAATCAAATTCCGGTAGAAATTGAACGCCCCCTTTCCGCTATCTACTGCCACATATGTAATTAAACCTCAATCGGGCTCACCCACAAGGCTCATACAAGAGGAATCAATGTACTGAAAATGAAGGACAAAGGAGCAATTTGCCAAGAAATTCAGGACTTACAGTAATCAAAAACGCTCAAACTCAGAAACCGGTAACAAGAAAAGCACCGCACCACCAACAGGTACTTTGACTGCAGCAGGCACAAACGCCGCCGTGGGGTTGGTTTCATAAGGAGCGATATTAACCAGTTGCTCACGGCTCTGGCAGTTATCTGAAATAACCTGCCTCAAAATAGGAACTTCCTCATCCTGAGTCCCAATCAAAAAGGTCGTATTCCCCTCACGCAAAAAACCACCGGTCGAACCTATGATTGTAAATTTGAACCCAGCTTTGACCAACTCATCAATAATCCGGTTCTTATCTCGGTTGTGAATAATGCAAACGGCGAGTTTCATGTGCGGGTCATTATAACGGGAATCCAGCACCAAAAAACAACAAAATTGCACTGGTACCCTAAGATAGATGCCACTTCGAATAGGTCTTGACAAGCTAGCTTCATCACAATGCGAAGCACTAAAGGGCAAATCCATCGGGGTGGTATGCAACCAAGCAAGTGTTGATTCAGCCTTTCGACACATTCTAGAAATTCTTCAACCAGGCCATGTAAGCGGGAAATTTCGAATAAACGCAGTATTCGGACCACAACACGGTCTGTTCGGAACCACTCAAGACAACATGATCGAATGGGAAGGTGAAGGCGCAGATAACCTTTCCTTTCCAGTTTATTCGCTGTACGGAGAGCACCGAGAACCCACCGACAGCATGCTCCAGAACATTGATCTGCTCTTAATTGATCTTCCAGATGTCGGAGCCAGATACTACACTTTCATTTGGACCATGAGTTTGGTCATGAGAGCAGCCGAACGACTTGGCATCCCCATTCTTGTACTAGACCGACCTAACCCAATCACGTCTAAGTGTGAAGGACCAATTCTCGAACCAGAATATGCCAGCTTTGTGGGCTTGCATCCCATTCCCACAAGGCACGGACTGACCATCGGCGAGATGGCAAGGCACTTTCAAGCCAATTTCTATCCCATTTCAAAATTAGAAGTGGTCAACATGGAGAACTGGGACCCATCACTCTATGCAGATGAGACCGAGTACGCGTGGGTAATGCCATCACCCAACATGCCCACCGTCAACACCGCCGTGGTCTACCCGGGTGCTTGCCTACTCGAAGGCACCAATCTAAGCGAAGGCAGAGGCACCACCAGACCGTTCGAAATGATCGGAGCACCTTGGATTGACGCCAACTTGCTGGCCAAGGAATTAAACCAATCAAACCTCGACGGTGTCTATTTCCGACCAACTCAGTTCCAACCTACTTTCAACAAGTACGAGGGACAAATCTGCAATGGAATCTTTACCCATGTAATTGACCGTCAGCAATTCGACTCCATCTTGGTTTACATGACCATCATCCAAAAAGTGATTAACCAAACCGGACTGAACGACGCAAGCCATGTGAAGCTAGACCGATTCAAAGCCACCTCCGGAGAAACCGAACTCGCTGGATTCGCCTGGAAACAACCCCCGTATGAATACGAGTTTAATAAACTTCCAATCGACATTCTTCTCGGAAACGGAAGCCTTCGTCAAGTACTAGAACGGCAAAAACCTTTAACTGAATTAAGGGAAATGTGGCAAGAGTCGGCCAAAGGGTTTCATTCTGGTCAAAAAAAACGTAAAATATAGGTCAGTTAGACGGAAATGGGTCCACGTTAACATAAATTTAACAAATTTGTTCCACCATTTTTCGTAGTAAGGAGTTGTCTAACGGCAAGTTGCGCGGCTGAGAAGGATTTCTGTGCGCAAGAAACCTTGTAGGAATCATTAACTATGAAAAAGGCATTTACACTCATTGAACTCTTGGTCGTGATTGCGATTATCGCGATTCTGGCTGCTATCCTCTTCCCAGTGTTTGCTCAAGCAAAGGCTGCAGCAAAGAAGACCGCCTCTCTCAGCAACCAAAAGCAAATCTCACTCGGAATCACCATGTACGGCGCTGACGCTGACGACATGTACCCACGAAACGATGACTGCGTTGCAGGTTCATCATTGAACCCTGCTCTCAACAGCATGCCATTCAACCTGACTGGCGTAGGTTGCTCTCAAGCACCGTTCTACTACCGAACCAACCACTTCTCATGGCAAAAGTGGATTATGCCGTACGTCAAGAACATTCAACTGTTCAAGAACCCAACCCGAGATATGAACGCAAACACTCCTAGCTGCGCAGCTGGAAGTTACAATGCATGCGGTCAAATCACCGGTCACTACATGTTCAACACCACTCTCAGTGGACAGCTGAACACTTGGGGCGACATCAACCGAAACGGTGCATTCCGAAATAGCTGGCTTGGTGGAAGCATGACTGCTCTTCCAAATCCTTCTGCTACCGCAGCACTTATCGACGATGGTAACTACCAAATCGGTGTAATCCCCATCGGATACGGCGTGAACTCAGGTTCAACCAACTCGGTAACTATCTTCCCGCCAGCTGCTCGAGAGTACTGGGCTTATGAAATGCTTCCGCAAACAGCTGCTTATCCAGGCAACTTGACAACGGGTGTTGACGAAGCTCGAACCGCCTTCGGTGGAGTGATGATGGGCTTTGCTGATGGTTCAGCTAAGTTCTACCAAGTCAACAAGTTCTTGGCGAACTGTCCAACTGCGGCTCAGTACAATGTTGCGGCAACTCCAGCTTTCGGCTACAACCGAAACCCAGGAACTCTCCGAGGATTCACTGGTGGAACCGTTGGCATGAGCACCGATCCAAACTTGACCATTCAATTCCCTATGTGGGGACTTGGTCAGTAAGACGGCATAGATCTACTGAGACTACAAGAAACGGAGACCAGCATTCTGCTGGTCTCCGTTTCTGTTTACTTGTTGCTAAATTGGCCCAATGCGCTATTTTTGTACAGTCCCGCCGCCATTCCCTGGTGCTGCACCAGGCTGACCAGGCTCTCGAATCAGTCTTGGTCTTGGAACTCGGAACGTTTTATCAACTTTCATCGTTTCAGGATTGAGTTTGTAAACGGTATCGCCCGCACCAACAAACAAGCTTCCTCCAACCTCAACCATGCTTGAGATCATCGGACCACCCTCAATCATCGGCCCCCACGGGTGAGGTCCTCCCTGCTGAGACCCACCCTGAAAACCGCCTTGAAAGCCACCCTGGAAATTTCCACCCTGTAAGTTTCCACCCTGCTGCACAGGAGGTCGCCCCTGGGGACCAACACCCTGAATAGGACCGGCACCCTGCGCCGAGATCTTACCCAAATTGAGGGTTAATGGCAACGAGCCTACAATGACTCCCACAATAATCCAACACGCTGAATGCGTAAATCTTTTCACATCTGCATTATAAGCTCATGTAGAATCGAAACAATGAAACCAAAACTTCTGGCAGTTGTACTCCCATTTTTAATCGCGGCGAACGCCATCGCTCAGACCGCTAAGCATCTAGAAGACCAAATTTACATGAAAGATGGCGGAACCGCCTTCACCTGCGATGTTTCACTTCCAACCAAGTCCAATGGAATCGCCATCCTTCATATGGTAAGCGGAGGATGGGCATCAGATCACAAAAACATCAATCCTGCACTCGCCGCTGCCGCCAACGCTCGAGGCTTCACTTTAGTTCAAGTAGTGCACGGTACACAACCAAAATTCAAAGTCCCTGAAATCCTCAAGCAGATCAGCCGCGCGGTACGATTCGTTCGCTACAACGCAAAAGCCTACGGAATCAACCCAAACAAGATTGCCATCACAGGCGGAAGTTCAGGCGGTCACCTATCCCTCATGACCGCGGCTGCAGGTGCCGAAGGCATTCCTAACTCAACCGATCCAATCGACCAAACTTCAGCGGTAATCAACTCGGTAGGAGTGTTCTTTCCACCCACAGATTTTATGAACTTTGGGAAAGAAGGCGTATTCTCCTTCGATAACCCTCTCCTCAAATCCGCATTTGGAAAAGCATTTATTGACGACGAAAAAAGCGCAAAACGAGATGAAATGATCAAGATGGGTCAAACCCTCTCACCCATTAACTTCATCACCGACAAAATGCCACCAACAATGCTGGTTCATGGCGACAAAGATATGCTCGTTCCACTACAACAGTCGCAAATCGCAATCGCGAAACTTGAATCACTCAAAATTAAATGTAAATTGGAAGTGGTTCCTGGCGGAGGACACGGCTGGGCAAATATGATTCCACAGTTGAACCAATTAATGGACTGGTTCGAAGAAACCCTTAAATAATCCCGCAAACTACTCATCTCGCCTACCAAAAACAAAAAAGACCCGTGACAACATAAAGTCACGGGTCTTTTCTTATAAGTTTTCTCAGGCAGCAACTGAGCAAGCTTGAAGCGCAGCCAACAGAATACTCTAAACTCCTCGGTCTCCACATAGGGCTTCAACCCCTCAGCAATTCCATCGAAATCGGGTGAAACCCAAATACCCAAAGGCGCTTTATCAGAATCAAGTTTGGTGAGACTGAGTCTAAGTTGACCTGATTCAGGAAACCTTAATCCGTGGTGCACCAAATCTGGAATCGAGGTGTAGACACCATTCACTGCTGAGGTGCCATTGTCAAATACTTGCTCACTAACCCAATAGAGGCGTCGAAACATCGTTGTTTGTACTCCTTACCTAAAAGAACTTCCTTCCAGGAGGTTGAAGTTTACTCAAGATTTGCAACACGAAGTAAAGCCAATCGCTCAGAAACCTAGAAATGCCTTCAATAAGGTTTTGGGGAGATTGCGCCCTAATCTGCAGACTTTCAGGAAAAATACTTCAAAATTAATAACATCATGGAGGGGAAATTATTCGAAATAGACAACGAAGAAGAAATGATTCAATTCGGATCTCTCCTCTCCCAAAAGCTTAACGCTGGCGACATTGTTCTCTTATATGGTGAGCTAGGAGCCGGGAAAACGACCCTCGTTCGAGGCGTGATGAGAGGCTACGGGTGGACCGAGCCAGTACGCTCACCCACCTTTAATCTCTTTTCACTGTACGAAACCACTCCCCCCGTACTGCACGCTGACTTTTACAGAATCAAATCCACCCTCGGTTTAGGTATCGAAGACTATCTAGACACCCACCTTTGCCTCAGCGAATGGCCCACTGCCATCGAACCCGAAATAGAATTGAACCAGGCAATCATCGTAAGAATAAGCCACAAAAACTCTGGAAGAAATGTTGAAGTGAGTAACATCAAAGTATGAAGTTGAGAGTTGGTTTGGTCAGTGCTGCCCACGTGCATACCCCTAGTTATGCTCACCAATTTTCCGTCAATCCAAGAACCGAAATTTCAGGAGTCTGGGACGACGACGCGGCGAGAGGTAGAGAGTTCGCCGAAAAACGTGGATTGAGATTTTTCAAACGACTCGAAGAGTTACTCGCGGTGAGCGACGCCGTGGCCATCTCAAGCGAAAACATGAAGCACGCAGAGCAAATTGAGAAATGCGCCTCAGCAGGCGTACACATTCTTTGCGAAAAGCCCATCGTTCCAAGGCGGGAAGACTTTGCGAAAGTTAAAAACGCAGTTGCAAAATCGGGCGTCAAGTTCATGACCGCCTTCCCGTGCAGATTTTCACCCGCATTCACCTCACTCAAAAAACGCATTGAATCCGGCGAAATAGGACGAATCCTCGCCATCCAAGCAACAAACCGTGGACAATGTCCACAGTCATGGTTCGTCCAACCCGAACTAAGCGGCGGTGGAGCCATGATCGACCACGTAGTACACGTTGCCGACCTCCTCAAAGACCTGTTAGGCGAGGAACCCTCACAAGTACAGGCCCAAATCGGGTCGAATATGTACTCTGGCGAAAATTGGGACGACACAGCCATGCTCACCTTGCAGTACCCAAGCGGCGTCTTTGTGACCTTAGATAGCTCATGGTCGCGACCAAAGAGCTTCAAAACCTGGGGAGATGTCACCATGAAAGTCGTAGGCGAAAAAGGCTCCATCCACCTTGATATGTTTGGACAGAGCATTGGTCTCTACACTGCTGGCAACCTCACTCACTCAGATATCGGCTACGGAAGCGATCTAGATGGCGCCATGGTTGACGCCTTTGTCGCCTCGTGCCTTGACAACAAACCCATTGCGGTAACGCTAGAAGACGGCCTGGCCGCAGTCGAGGTAAGTCATTTCGTAGCCTAAAGTCAGATTCATCTCTCGGTGAGTTAATCTACTGACAGCCATGATTGCCGTGCTCCTCGCAATTCATCTTTCTCAACAAACTGCGTTGAGTCCATCAGATTTTCCCGTAGGGCATTCACACAACGACTATTCTCAAAAAGAGCCGCTTGTTTCTGCTCTCAAGTCTAAATTCAGGAGTATCGAAGCGGACGTTTTCCCTGTCAATAATGACCTATGGGTAAGTCACGATAAAAAAGACCTCACCCCCAACAACACTCTCGTGGGAATGTATCTCACACCCCTCTCAAAAATCATCTCCGAAAACAAGGGTTCAGTGTACGGAGATGGCAAAGAAATGATCCTGCTGGTCGACATCAAATCCGACGGAGTTAAAGCCTATGAAACTCTCAAGACAATCACCAAGCCATTCCGCTCCATCTTGAGTTCAGTTGAAAACGGAAAGCTCAGAGTACGAGCCATCAGAATCATCCTCAGTGGCGCAAGATCTGAACCCGAAGTCGAAGCCGATAACCCACGGTTTGCATTCTTAGACGGCAGATGGCAAGAAGCGGACAAACCGTCCATGAACTCACTCCTCACACCGCTCATGAGCGAAAGCTGGCAATCAATTTTCCCCCTGAAATTCGGAAAATCATTCACTCCCGAAGACAGAACCAAACTAAGAGCAATGGTAGAAAAAGTGCACTCGAAAGGGCAAATCTTACGATTCTGGGCAACCCCAGAAGACCCAACACTGTGGAAGATTCTTGCTGAGGAAAAAGTAGACCTGATAGGAACCGACAAGCATGAACTGCTTGCCGAGTTCCTTCAAAAGAAGTAAAGGAACAGGATTACTTCCCGCCGCCACCCTTCAGAAACTGCTGGATTCGATCCTGAATCTTCTCCCGCATTTGCTCCTGCATCGTCATCGGCTTACCAGAAGCATAGACCGCTACGAGCAAAGCCATTTCATCTGTCGTTTGCTCACCCCATCCAACCGCTTCAGGTACCTCGCGTGGATTGTGTGGATTCTTAGTGGAATTATCATAAAACGCTTCCACAGAAAGCCTCGAACCTCGAGGAACAAACAGAGGTTCTTTAAGCTGATACACAATCTGCCAATTAAAGTCCCACTTGTCAACAAACACCAGCGGAATCTCTTTACCATCAGGCAACGTAATCTTTGCCTTCATGGACTTACCCAAAAGATGCATGTGAGGCATAACACTGTAAAGAGTGGAATCGACTGGAATCCGCTCACTCCAAGCCACTTTGTGGTTGTCAGCTCCAGGCGGAATCCTAAAGATTGGATTCGCAGCCCAAAAGATTTCCAGTTGCTTTTCCGGAGCCTGTTTCGACACATACAAACCTAACTTCGTCTGATCAACCTCTTCCTTGCCACTCTTGTGATAATGCACCTGCATCACAATCTTGGTTCCGGGAGCAATCTTGAACGCCGTTCCCTTGTCAGCAAACGCAACCGTAACCCCAGGCGCCCAACCACCCAAACTGCCCGAAGGAGTGGTGCCAATTCCACCTCCCGACGAGGTGTAACCTTCCTGGCCATCCTTACTCTTTTCTGCAAACTTTGCCGAACGTCCACTTGAATCCAAAAACGCAATGACGTGGTGTACTACCTTTCGGTTCGATGGCTTAACATCCATTCCTCGAACGTAGACAGGCTCAGTATTTCCAAGGTCAAAAACAAAGTTTCGATAGACATCGTCACCCTCTTCATCTAGCTTGAATGGCTTCGATGGCGACAAGACTATATCAGGAGTCCCAGCTTGCCACTCCCCGCTAAACGTTGGAGCCTTAGGCTCAAGTTTCTGGTCTCCCCTCGAAGTACCAGTTTCGGACCACTTTTTAATCAAAGCAATCTGCTCATCACTCAACCGATTCTCGTCCTTAAACTCACCATAGCCATGAACCGCCTTCCACGGTGGCATGCGCCGCTCACCAGCGGCATTGGCAACAGTAGCCGAATGTTTTTTTGCGTTCTCGAACCCAACTAATGAAAACGGACCAACCGCTCCAGGGTGGTGGCAAGGTGCACATCGCGAATTCAAAATCGGAGCAACATGCTCAGCATAAGTCACCTTAGCTGGCAAGGTGAAAACTGGTTTGCTGTCACTCTTTTTGACGAGTTCATCTTTCTTGTTGGTTCCAATCGGCAACAGAGAAATCCCCGCAACCCCAAGGAGCCCAAGTGTCGATAATAAGAGTTTCATAGTGAATACAACGCATTTTATTGCAAATTCGTTTAAGAAAGTAAAATATTTGTCATGTCATCCCAAGTTGCCTTAGTCACTGGTAGTTCCCGAGGAATCGGTGCGGCAATTGCCACTCAACTCGTGCATGAAGGATGGCAAGTGATTCTCCACGGCTCAGCACCATCAGAGTGCCTCAGCCAACTCCAAACAACCCTTGGAACAAACTGCCTAGGGGCCTTAACCGCTGACCTCAAATCCCCACAAGAAACAAGCAAACTTTGGTCATCAGCCCAATCCATCGCTCCAATCAACGCACTCGTTAACAACGCAGGCATCTACATTCCGCTACCATTCCAAGCCGACCAACAAGCATGGCTAACCAATCGACAAGAAATGTTCAGAGTGAACTTCGAAGCACCGAGCGAACTCATGTACTCAGCAATCACCAGTTTTCAAGCACAGGGAGGCGGAAAAATTCTCAACGTGGCAAGCCGAGTGGGATTCCGGGGAGAAGCCAATGCCTCAATGTATGCCGCATCCAAAGCAGCCATCATTAACTTAACTCGCAGCCTCGCCGTTGAGTACGCAAACACCGGAATTGAACTCTTCGGAATCGCTCCAGGGTGGGTGGCAACCTCAATGTCGAGAGACGGAATGGAAGATCGACTGCCAGAAATTCTCCCCACCATCCCCATGGGGAGAATGGCATCACCAGAAGATTGCGCAGTCACAGCCTCATTCCTACTCAGCCAAAAAGCAAGCTATTTAAGTGGCGTGGTCATCGATATTAACGGAGCGAGCTACTTCCACTAAGCACCTCGCGGACGAACAAATCCGCAAAAGGATTCAAGATTTGTTAGCCAACCTCAAATTGTTGGGTATACTTTTTTGCTCAAGGGCTCATAGCTCAGTTGGTTAGAGCACTCCCCTGATAAGGGAGAGGTCGCAAGTTCGAGTCTCGCTGGGCCCACCACTTCCCATCCCTTGTTTTAGAATTTTTCTAGTTCCTTGTTTTCCAACTCCAGAAGCAAAGGACAGATTCAGTAAGGTTAGCGGGACCTACTCACCACAATAACTTCCAACGTCCTCGGACCGTGGACCCCTTCAACTCTCACCAGTTCAATATCACTTGTAGCGCTCGGACCGCTGATCCAAGTGAGCGGCCTTCCCGCCTTGATAGACGACTCGAGCACCTGCACCGCTTGTTCAACCGAAGCGACGATTTGCTCCTCATAAATCACGCAAACATGATGATCCGGAATCAAGCTTATCGCCCGCCGTCCCTGCCCCGCGCCACCATCTAACACAATCGTTCCCGTTTCAACAATTCCCACCGCACAAGTCGTCAACGTAGCCTCAGCCCTGTCCAACTCCTCATAGCTCAGACCTACCGAGTCAGCAGAAGGAACATCCTCAATAAAATGACTCAAAGCTGCCCGCCACTCATCCAGAATCCCAGTCGGCACCACAACCCGCTTTCCGTCTAGCACCCTCCGAATAGTCGAGATAAGATCGCCTTGATCCACCCGATGCACAACCGCTCGGTAATCAGCTACCGCCTCACAAAATGCCTCAAGTGAAGGACTCCTCTCAACCACAGGCGGCCGAACATATTCAAATTTCTCAACTTGAGCACGCTCAATAGACTGCAGAATCTGACTTCGACTATCCACGGTTCCTCCACCAATCTCGAAACGACTGCTCAGGAATATCGGGCAACTCACGCGAGTCTGCCCAACCTCTCAATAATCCCAATCCACTCGCCACACTTTTACCAAGGCGCGATGCACGTAAACCGATTGAAAAAAGTCTCGGCATCAACATGGCATGCGCAATGGTTTTCATCACGACAGACTCAGAAAGTTCCTTATCCGTTTTCCCTCTCAAATAAGCCAACACCTCAGGGATGTTAATCTTCACCGGACAAACTTCATAACAAGCGCCACACAAGGTGCTCGCAAAAGGAAGCGTGTTTGCCTGTTCATGCTCCATGCCCAGTAGTTGCGGTGTCAATATTGCCCCTATCGGGCCAGGATAAACACTCCCATACGCATGTCCACCCACACGCTGATAAACCGGACACACATTCAAGCAAGCCGAGCATCGAATGCATCGTAGCGTCTGCCGCCCGGTTTGGTCAGCCAAAACATGGGTTCTCCCGTTATCAAGAAGAATCAAGTGGAACTCTTCCGGTCCATCTCCACGATGAATCCCCGTCCACATCGAGGTGTAAGGGTTCATTCTCTCCGCAGTACTCGACCGAGGAAGAACTTTCAGGAAAGTTGCAACATCTTGCCATTGAGGAAGCACCTTTTCAATTCCCATCATCGTGATAAGCACTTTCGGAAGAGTCAAACACATCCTCCCATTCCCCTCAGACTCAACAATGGCAACCGTCCCGGTTTCAGCAACGGCAAAATTAGCTCCACTCACCGCCACGCTTGTCGTCAAAAACTTATGACGTAAATACAACCGAGCTGCCTCCGCTAACACACGTGGCTCATTGGACTCAAGCGTGACTCCCAAGGTGCGCTCAAAAAGTTCACGTATCTCCGTTCGATTCTTGTGGATTGCAGGAACCAGAATATGACTCGGCGCATCCTCTGCCAACTGACAAATCAATTCCGCTAAGTCCGTCTCAATTGCACTGATTCCGTATCCTGCAAGACTGCTGTTAAGTTCAATTTCATCACTCGTAATACTCTTGACCTTAATGACTTCACTTGCGCCGTGGGCGAGTGAAATCTTAGCCACCAACTCAACCGCCTCCTTTGCATCCCTAGCCCAATAAACTTTGCCCCCTGCAGCCTCAACGCTGGCTTCCAACTTCACCAAGTTCTCAGCAAGATTCGCTAACGCCTCATCTTTAATCGCCGCCGCATCGCCCCTAAGTGACTCCCAATCCTCCAGCTCATCCACAGCACGTTGTCGCTTGTCACAAATGGTATTGGTTGCAAACCCAAGATTTGCCCGCAACTGTCGATTCTTCAGTGTCTTACGAGCCTCATCCGTAAAGCTATGTAGAGGACGAATTCCTCCCCCGCTCATACTTCTCCCCTCGAGGCAAGCACTTCAGCAAGGTGGATAACACGCACCTGCGATCCGCTCTTCTTTAATCCACCGCCTAGGTGCATTAGGCAGCTATTATCCAACGCAACACAGAAATCAACTCCCAAAGAATCAATATTCCCGCACTTGTCCTCCAACATCGCGGTGCTCGTTTCAGCATTTTTAACGCTAAACGTTCCACCAAATCCGCAGCACTGCGAGCGAGCTGGCAACTCAACTAACTCAAGCCCCTTCACCGCTTTTAATAGCCGAGTGGGAGAATCTCCAAGCCCCAGCATTCTTGCCCCATGGCATGTAGGGTGATAAGTAACCCGGTGCGGAAATACAGCTCCAACATCCTCCACCTTCAGAACGTTGAGCAAGAAATCAGAGAGCTCATAAACTCGAGGTGCCAACTGCTCCGCCGCCCGAATCAATTCAGCATCATCCAGCCAATGCCCAAGATTCCCAAACATTTCCCGAACATTAGCAACACACGACCCACTCGGCGACACCACAACTTCGGCGTCCTTAAAAACCTCAACCCAATGCCTGGCAATCTTAATCGCCTCGCTCTGATATCCAGAATTCAGGTGCATCTGGCCACAGCACGTCTGACGCTCATCAAAGACAACCTGATGCCCCAGCGACTCCAAGAGTTGAGTCGTTGCAATCCCAGTTTTCGGAAAAACCGCATCAT
>JAPLCS010000366.1:13953-14540 GCA_026392145.1 Fimbriimonadales bacterium
GAAAAAGATGGACTTTCAAGGAGTCATTGCCCTCGGTTGATACGACACTACCTCACAAGACCGTTCAACAACCTGCCGAATAGTGTCGGTACCCAAATCTCCCGCCGCATGAAACTGCATCAGCAAATTTCCCATCAAAGTCGCCTCAACTGGCCCTGCCACCACTTCACACCCAGCCACATCCGCAATCAATTGATTAAGCACCTGATTTTGTGACCCGCCTCCAACAATGTTGATCCTTGCAAGCCGAGAATCCCCATCCCCTCCTCCTGCACTGGATTCTAGTGTCAGCTCAAGCGCTTGCCGAGCAACCGCCACTGTCTTAACCGCCAAACTTGCCAAAATCGCTCCAGTCAAATATGCAGATGTATCCTTCTCCGAGCCTGACTGAATCCCCAAAGCATTCATCACCCGCAAAGGCATATCCAGCCCCGGTTCCAGGAACACTCTGTCGTCCGGATCAAAGGTAACGGCCAGGTCCACATAGTCAATGGATTGGACGACAAGTGCTCCAAAGTCACTCAGTCCCCACGAACGAGCGCACTCCTGAAGTATCCAAAGTCCCATCATATTTTTCAAGAACCGAA
>JAPLCS010000020.1 GCA_026392145.1 Fimbriimonadales bacterium
GGTAAGAATAAACAAGATATTGGGCTGAGAAGAACGACCACCAGCCCCCTGCCCGGTCAAGCCATGCCCAGTCGAACCATGCCCTTCTACAAGTGCAGGCAAGAGACACCCGAACACCACAACAAAGGCACTAAATCGCCTTAATAAAGACCCTACGCCTCCTGCCTCAAACACGGTTATCTTCACCCTCCAACCGAAATAATATTCTTCCCAGCACCAAGCGTGCATCGGAACATCCCACCGTCAATCCGTGCATTCTTATAACCCAAGAGCCCACCTTTCACCAAGTTCGAGGGAATCACAAACTCAACCTGCATATTGGCAGGAACTTCAACCTCAAAAGTCAACTGCGAACCACTCCGAATCCAGTTACTCACAATCTTCCCACGAACGCTTTGATAGCTAGATTTCACCCAGTCTAACCCTGTCGGGGTCATCGGCTCAACAATCACTTTATCAAATCCATACGCATTGCCTGCAGGTCGAATTCCACCCAAACGCTGGAGCATCCACTGACTCACAGACCCAAACATGGGGTGGTTATGGGAGAACGTGTTATCACTAAACTCCCAGTGCTCCCACAAAGTCGTTGCACCATTCTTCATCATCCATCCCCAACCCGGAAAATCTGGCTGAGTAACAATTCGATAAGCCAAATCCGTTCGACCTCGTTGAGACAAGATATCAAGCATGTACTTTGTGCCCAGAATTCCGGTAGTTAAATGTCCTTTCTGAGCCTCAATGTCAGCCACCATGTAAGCGAACGCTTTATCCCCTAACTCATCAGGCAGAATCCCCGAATAAAGAGCAATCGACTGGCTAGACTGAGTCCCCGGCCCCACCTTGCCCGACGCACCGTCAACAAACCGAGACAGGTAAGCGGTCTGAATCGTCCTCGCCAAACCGTCAAAATGGGCCTCATATTCTTTGAGTCCCTGTCGATGCGCCAGCTTCGACATCAATTTCGCAGTGAAAAAGTACATCGGTGTAACCAGCTGAGGCGAGGGCGTGTCATTGAGCGACTCATGATCACTCAACCCATCGTTAACAACGCCATCGGGGTACTTGGCTTCAACTAATTTCAGCCACTTTCTCGCGGCGGAATACTCTTCAACTCCAATTCGCGAGTCACCGTAATACTGATAGAGCTGATCAACCAAGAGCGGATGAGCCATCGCCCAAATCAGCCCACAGTACTGAATGCCCATAAACGGAGCCGTGTCCGTAAACATGCCACCCTCAAGCGCACTATCAGACCAATCCCGAACCGCCTTTGCATAAAAGCCAGACATGTCAAAGTTAGCCATAAAGGCCTCACTGGTTGCGGCAATATCCCCGCCGTATCCCAATCGCTCCCGGTGAGGACAATCCGATTGAACACTAAAAATATTAGACTTAAAAGTGCGAATACACATTTGTTGAATCTGATTCAACATCGGATTGGAACACTCAAACATGCCGACCGTTTCAACATCCGAATTCAACCGCTTCGCCCGAACTGACTTGAGCGGAAGTGGTTGGCTCAAGCCCCGAACTTCTACAAACCGAAACGCATGGAAACTGAACTTAGACTGAAAGACCTGCTTTCCACCCTTCGTAATATAAGTGTCCTGTTGCCAAGCGATTTTGGGTGCACCAGGTCCGCCCACACTTTCTTGGGTACCACCTCGAAATCCCTTTACTTGTCCCGCAACACTCGTCATCGGGTTCAACTTCCCATCCTTCGAAAGCAATTCTCCATACCTCAGGTGAATCTCCTTCCCAGCAGGTAAATCGAGTTCTAAATCCACCCAACCCGCAAAATTCTCACCACAGTCATACACATAAACATGAGGCTCAGGTTCAGTAACTTTTACCGCACTCCATTCCGCCGTAACTCGTACCGGCGGTTCTGAAGGGGTCTGTACCACACCAATCGTTTCAACTGCGACTCCGGGTTTGCGCCAGGTTCGGTCATCAAATCCCACAAGGTTCCAACCTGCAGACTCTTTTCGAGCATCAACAACCTCTCCTAAATAAATATTGTTCTTCAGCCTCGGGCTCTCTCCAAC
>JAPLCS010000011.1 GCA_026392145.1 Fimbriimonadales bacterium
ATGCCAACATCCGCAAGCAACTTGAGTTCTAACTTGACCTTAACCTTTTCACTCGGTCCACCTTTTTCAGCAAAGTTCGGCGCCTGGCGAACAGAGTTCACATAGTGCATGTTGCCATGACCACCTCGACCACCCTTGGCGATGATAAAGCTCATTCCATGCTTGGTGAAATCAACTAAAAGTTCACCGGTATCAGCATCCGTTACAACCGTACCAACGGGAACGCGAATCGTAATATCTTTTGCGTCTTTACCGCGCTTATTACCGAGACCGTGAACACCGGAATCCGCTTCATAGTGGTCCAGAAGCCTAAAATCATAGAGCGTACGACGACCACGATCGGCAAGAAGAATAACGTCTCCTCCACGACCTCCGTCGGCACCATTGGGACCACCACGCGGAACGTGCTTTTCAGTGTGGAACGCTACCGCTCCAGATCCACCCCGACCAGAGGAGAAGGTGACAATCGCCTCGTCGAGAAACATATAGTCAGTGTACCTTTTACAGGTTCAACGTGATTTAAGCCGCCGCAAGCTTACTGGCTCGCCAGCGATCAATGGCAACGGCAGTAAGAATAATCACGCCAGTCAATATCTCTTGAATCCAGTTAGGAATCGCCATTTGCGAACATCCAATACTTATCGTAGACATAATCAGCACGCCTAAGGCGGTACCAACCATACTTCCTTCACCACCCGACAAACTTGCGCCACCAATCACCACCGCCGCAATCATTTTTAGTTCATCACCTGCACCAGAAGTTGGGTCACCCAAGGTTGTGCGTGAGAAAGACATCAAACCAGCAAGCCCAAAGAAAAAGCCAGCAAGCGAATACACTCCGACCTTGACCGAGTTGACAGGAATTCCACAAAGTTTCGCAGCTGCCTCATTCGAACCAACCGCAACAACATTCCGTCCGAAGGTTGTGTAGTTAAGGGCTACCGCAAGAATAACAAGGAACACAATCCAAACCCACGCTCCAAGCGGGAATAACTGCCACTTCTGAGATTTTGGCAATCCCGAAGCGAGATTGAACAAGAGAAGGTCAGGTTGAACAAACTTGTCCACAATCGAGACCGTTTTTTCGTGGGCAAAACCCTTCGCTAAACCTCGCAAGGCCAACATCGATCCTAGCGTGACAATAAATGGTCCCGCTTTAAGTCTTGAAACCAGCACACCATTCAGACAGCCAAAAATTAGACCCGTTGAGAGACAAGCCAAGACCACAAGCGAAGGAGAACCAGTTTGGTTATAGACAAGGGCACCCGAAACCGAGGAAAGGGCAAGCACAGATCCAGCACTTAAATCGATTCCGGCATTAATAATAACGTAGGTCATCCCTAAAGCGCCGATGCCGATAATGATGGACTGCCTCATCATCAGCTCAACAATATCAAAGGCTAAAAATGTATTTGGCTTAAGATAGGCAAAAATGGCATAGATTGCAATCCACGCGAACAAGACCCCTAGTATCGGGTGCTTTCTAATCACGCAATACACTCCTGCATAAGTTTATGCGCGTTGGTGGTTCTGGCATCAAATATTCCCATCAATTTGCCTCGGTTAAGCACTACAATTCTGTCACATACACCCAATAACTCGGGCAAGTAGGAACTTGTCATCAAAATCCCACACCCACGTTGAGCAGCAAAATCCATTTGCTGATAAAGAGTCGCCTTACTTGCAATATCAATCCCTCGAGTAGGTTCATCTAGTAGCATGAGATCCGAATCTGATTCAAGAAGACGAGCAAATGCGATTTTCTGTTGATTTCCACCGCT
This sequence comes from Fimbriimonadales bacterium, assembly GCA_026392145.1. Taxonomy (GTDB): domain Bacteria; phylum Armatimonadota; class Fimbriimonadia; order Fimbriimonadales; family Fimbriimonadaceae; genus Fimbriimonas. The sequence goes on from JAPLCS010000011.1 coordinate 1,782, forward strand.
GAGCTCACGAATCTTTTGGCGACTATGTTTCGCCTTAACGCCAAGTTCGCTGATCCAATGATCGGCTTGAAATTCTGAGAGCTTTGGTGAGAATAGAAAGGTATTTCGACAAGCTAACGTTGCGTTTTCTGCAATGCTCAAATTAACAGATAAACCGTCAACTTTGCGCTCCTCACTAACAAATCCAGTCCCCGTGCGCCTGCAAGCCCCGCGATACCAACAATCTCACCCCGATGAACGGTTAAATCTATATTGGATGGAATGCCTTTCTCACCGGTAAAGTTTTCCAATTTAAGTAACACCTCTCCAAGTTCGCGTTCGGAACGTGGAAACAGGTCATCCACCTTTCTCCCTACCATGTGCTGAATAATGTCAGCATCCTCAAACTCTGCCATGGCGCCTGTGGCAACGCAATCTCCATCTCGAAGAATGACCACATCATCAGCCACAGCCCGAATTTCCTCAAGAAAGTGACTAATAAATAAGACCGTCTTGCCCTCATTCTTCAGCGTTTGAATAAGATCATAAAGCTTCACCTTGTCAACTTGATTCAAACTACTTGTCGGTTCATCAAGCAGAATGGTACGAGAGCCTCGAACTACCGCCCGAGCTATATCCGTAACTTGTCGTTCAGATACGGAAAGAGAAGAAGTCCTCGCGCCCGTGGGAATATTCCCAAATCCAAGACCAACTAAAATCTCAGCCGCTTGTTTTTCCAGCGTGCGTGGGCTAAAACGCCAACCTGACTTGACGCCAAGGAACATATTTTCCGCGACCGTCAAATGCGGACAGAGTGCCAATTCCTGATGGACCAGAGTGACTGAACGCTGATCCTCATCTTTCCCAAAAGCGATCAAACCGCTGTCCGGAGTTTCTTCTCCTGCGATTAGCTTCATCAGCGTACTTTTACCGCTGCCGTTTTCACCTATGATAGCGGTAACTCGCCCAGGATTCGCGGTAAATGCCACTCCCGACAATGCGTGAGTGGCACCATATGACTTACTAAGGTTAGAAACTTGGACCATCGAAACCGAAGCGCAATCTAGTTCTTTGGCAACAACGCTTTGACTGAATCAGAGTCAATATTTGCTTTCGTTACAAAAACAGAACCCGAATTAACTTTCGCTTCAAGTTTCTCACCTTTAATATGCTTAACCATATTGGTGACTCCCAGGTAGCCCATCTTAAACGGATCTTGGAGCATCAGTCCCTCAATATCTCCCTTCTTGACGGAATCAAGAAGTTCTTTCGAAGAATCAAATCCGACCAAGGTAACTTTCCCAAGAAGTTGAGCGGTTTGCAATGCTCTCATCATTCCAAAAGCAGTCGATTCATTAGGAGTAAAAATGCCTTTAATCGTCAAGCCATCGCCTGATTTGAATCGAGCAATCAGATTTTCACTGGCTGATTGAGCACTTTCCCGAGTAGCTCCACCATATTGTTCTGAGCTGACGACTTCCAAACCTTTTTCTTTGGCGGCATCAAGGAATCCTTGTTCTCTTGCCATAGTGCTCGCAGATCCTTCCTGGTAACGAAGCAATACAACCTTTGCTTTCGCACCAACGGCCTTAGCCAACTGCTCACCACACTCTTTTCCAGCTTGATAGTTGTCTGTAGCAATAAAACTCACCGGTTCAAGTCCTTTAAGACCACTATCCACAATCAGAACAGGAATACCAGCGTTCATTGCCTCCTTCGAAGGAGAAGTCAACGCGTTTTCATCAAGGGGTGCCAATACAATGCCATCAACTTTTTCGTTAGTAAAGTTCTCAACCACTTTCACCTGTTCGGCTCGGTCATCTTCCTTCAGTGCCGACTTCCAAAGCAGTTCGACATTATTTTCTTCTGCCGCCTTTCTAGCACCAGCCTCCATCGCCTTCCAGAATTCGTGAGTTGCCCCCTTAGGAATAAATGCAATTCTCAACTTCTTATCTGTTGATTGAGTTGCACCGGTTGATTTTGCGTCAACTGGTGCCGGAGTGGAAGAAGAGCCGCAACCCGAAATTATTGCAGCGGCAAAAACAGAAAGACATCCTAGTTGAATGCACCCTTTTTTCAGCATAGGTGCACTTTACCAGGATGTCGTGTGAACTTCAATCTATACGAGAAGTTATTTTTTACCGGTTGTTCGCTGTCACCAGTGGCCAAGTGTCAGTTCGGAATGGCATGGCAGGCAATTCATCCGAGTTCACCAAGTTCACACTGGGGCTATCTTGCCACGCATAACGAATACCCACGATGGAACCTCTTGGTGATGAAAGAATCACCCTTCCATTTTCCATTTTGGCAACTGGAGAATGCCACTTCCTGTCAGCACCAGCAACCATAAATCCTTTTGGCGCCTCACCATCTTTTGTCTTCAATCCCTTAGCGTGGGAGTATTCAAGATAAGCCACCGAACCTACAACAGTTGTAGACTTGATTCTTGGGCCCTGAGTCTCAACTTGCTTCTTGTAATCATTCGCCAAAGCAAGTCGTGCAAGTCGCTCCCCTACATCCTTTTTATTTCGAGGATGAATGTCAACAGGATTTCCAATATCAATGGTGGTGGCAGTACCACAATTCTTCTCCAAACCAAGTTGATCTTGAACATCCCGAAGCTCTGCCCAAGCAGAGTCCCCTTGTTCAGGATTCACAGCACCAAAGTTAGCAAGCTGAACGATATAGAAAGGGAAGTTAGGCTGATTAAATACATCTCTCCAGTTTTTGATCATTGACTGCATGAGAGGCTTGTACTGCACCGCACGCCCTGCATTAGATTCACCCTGATACCAAATAGCACCACGAATAGTGTAGGGAGCAAGCGGTAAGAGCATTCCGTTATAGAGAGTTCCGGGAGAATTCTGATCAGCACTAAGGAATGGTGGCTCCGGACGTGGACCAGCGTTAGCAAACACATGAACTTCACCCTGCTTGCGACTCCAGCTCTTAGATATATCAAGATCTCCAAGTTTGAAATCACCAAGCGCCCCATAAAATCCACCACCACCACTGTGGTCGTGAATCTTTACAGCAATGATATTTACTCCCGCTTTGAGGAGTCCAGATGGCAACTTATAGGAACGAGGCACGCCCCAGTAACCATTCACAGTCATATCCGTAGATCCCACCTTCACTCCATTTACATAAGTGATATCAAGGTCATCAATCGGTCCCAAAGAGAGTTTCGAAAGCTGTGCGGCCTGACCTGCAGTGAGAGTTAAAGACTTCCTATAAAAGTA
>JAPLCS010000115.1 GCA_026392145.1 Fimbriimonadales bacterium
AGCTAAGAGACAGACTTACATCTCACCAACCAAATGTCATTTTCAATTCTCGAATGCTAGGTTACGGCGACTATTCAACGCCAGAACAGGGCCAACCAGTGACCCCGCCAGAAGGTCACTGGGAATTCTGTATGACTATAAACGACTCTTGGGGCTTTCAAAAAAATGACTTCAACGAAAAGTCAGTCAAAAGACTGATAAGAATCTTTGCCGAAACAATATCAGCGGGCGGCAACCTTCTCCTAGACGTTGGTCCTACAGCAGAGGGTGAAATTACTCCTGCTCAAACCGAACGCCTCCTCGGCCTCGGTCGTTGGGTCCACAAACACGCCGAGGCGATTTATGGAACCGTGGCAGGTCTGCCAGGAGGACTCTTTTACGGTCCAACCACGCTAAGTAAAGATAAGCAAACACTCTACGCAATGAGCATGGATATTCCACGAGAATCAGTCATTGTCAGAGGACTCAGCAACAAAGTAAAAAGGGTGTCAGTAGTCGGTACAAATCAAGAACTAGCGTTCAAAAAAGTAATAATGGCTGAATGGATGGGGGTCCCATCTGACCTTGAAATAGTAATCCCAGACGACTTCGCTCCAGACCAAGATTGCACCGTCTTCAAAATCGAGTTAGAGCTACCCCTATCTCTTCAACTCACGCACGGAAGAAGCTAATAAAATCAGTAAATTCTGCACGCATTCCCGCATAAAAATCGAAAATTGATATTTTTCTCAGAAATATCATTCACTAAATTCTGTTAACGTGATAGAGTGAAAGTGTGAGGCTCTAGGTACAAAGACCTACCCTTCTAAATGGCTCAAATTCAACCTGTCGCCGACGCCAGGGAATGTAAAGCCGGGTGTTCATACATGCAATCATTAAAGGAGATAAAAGCAAAAGGTGGGTTTACACTCATCGAACTTCTCGTCGTAATAGCGATTATCGCAATCCTTGAAGCGATTCTCTTCCCTGTTTTTGCACAAGCAAAATCAGCCGCAAAGAAGACCGCAGCAATCAGCAACTTCAAGCAAGCAGGAACCGCTGTCGCAATGTATAGTAGCGACTACGATGGAGGATACATGCTCTCCAATAGCGGAAGCATCGGTGGTCCAGGTTGGGGATTTGGTCCTCCAGACACTGTTCCCGGTCAACAGATGTTCCCATACGTAAAAAACACCCAAATCCACATTGATCCAATGGACCCTTGGCAAAGCGAAAAACAACGAATTGATGACCAGATTCCATACATGATGGGCGCAAATCCCGCAAACCTCACAACAGAACAAAGACTCTACGCTTTGATGGTTCGAAGCAATATCGGATACAACTACGCATTCTTTAGCCCTTGGAGATATGTCCGAACAACTGGGTACGTCGGAAGCGCAAGCATTAGCGAAAGTGAAGTCGCAAAGCCGGCAGATACCGTAATGTGGGGAACATCAATTTGGGACCGTGATGGAGCTGGCAGTCCAACCGGCGGCGGAAACTGGGTAATTGAAACCCCATGTTGGGAAGATGCAAACAATCGACCGCTTCGACCACTTAGCCAATTCCACCCAACAACCGGCGATGGATCTCTTTGGAGCTACGGAACAGGTTGGGCAAACAACGCATCATCATGGTTGGTTTATGGAGGGCTATGGCCTTTCTACAACCAAACAAGTCTCAGCAACCTTGGACCTGGTCTAAAAGATGGCCACGTAATCATTGGATTTGCCGATACCCACGTAAAGTCCAAACCAGTCAACTCACTCACAGCAGGCTGCCAAGCTTATGGAACAGGTCAGTTTAAGGGCAATGTAACCGATACAGAAAAGTTCATCTGGGACCTCGACTAATGGCAAAACTACTTCAATCACTACTCATCGCCGCACTACTACTGGTAGCAATCGGATGTTCTGGTGAAGAGAAACAAGCTGATGGTGGAATGCAATCACAACTCGAAGAAGCAGCAAAAGCGGCTAAAACCGAGCCAGGTGGAGTAACTGATCGCAAGTCACGACTTGATGTCAAATCAGCCCCTCCCATCAACGGAGCAACTCCTGCCGATGCGAATGCACCAGCAACGAATGCTCCAGCAACAAATGCACCTGCAGAAGAAGCAAACGCTCCCAAAAAGTAGCGAATCAGCAAGAATCCTATAAAAGGTGTACGCAAGTCCCTCGCAATTGTGCGAGGGACTTTTATTTTAGGTGCTACACAGATGTATCCCACATAGATGTATCCCACATAGTTGTGGGAGCGTCTTCAAGAAGATTAAACTTGGCTCCCCACCACGCAAACGAGTTCAATTCATAAGAATCTGTTGACAACTCTTGACAGAACAACCATCACTAAATCTTCAGAATGCATCAAGGCAGCAAACCGAAGAAGCAGTAAGTAATTGACTGGCAGCATACAAATCCTGAGAGGATTTCACATCAACCAGATCATTCATGGCAAGAGTAATCAAGCTAGGTTCACCCATAAACGCCTGCGAAAACTGCCGAATGTCCATTTTGAATCCACCTTCGGTACTCCTCTCAACATTAACACCTTGCGGACTGTAATCCACTCGCCAAGGTCCCTCATTTTCGGAAAAATGTTCATCAATGACTTGAAACGTAAAGCATCCAGTCTGCTCAGTCTTCAACTTGGATAACGCTTGAGGAACATTCAGGACACGCCACATAAGAAATCCCGATCCTGCGTTTAGCTCAGCACCTCGATCCCAGTACTTTGCTCGGTAAGGCGAATCTGAAGTCTCAATCCAGCTCAAATGTGTTTTGTTGATTCCTATCCCGCTGAGCACGCTGAGGAGAGATTCATAACTTTGAGGCGAGGTCCAAACAAATTCATCAATTTTCTGCTCAACCCAAAAACTACCGTCATGGGTAACAATTGCGTACGCTTCAATCGGTTGACCAACCGTGTAAATAGCCTTATGAGAATCCGAAGGAATAATTCGATCCCACTGGTTTTCCGGCCTTAAATTCATTCCTGATCGCTTCTTTGCAAACGATTCATAACAAGCCTTAATTTGTTCTCGCTCACCCGCGGAAAGTTTGGTTGCGGGCAATTTCAAATCAAATCGAGGGAATCTCCCCATGTCGACCTTGATACCGTACTTGTATCCCGCGACTTCATAGCCGAACTTACGATAGAACTTTTCACTAAACGCATAAAGCGAGGCTAGGTCATATCCACCTTCACGATAGTATCGAATCCCATGCTCCATCATCGCCTTTCCAACTCCATGCTGTCGATCATGTGGCATCACTGCAACCCCTGCGATTCCCGCACACTTCAGTTCCGCCTGTTGACGAGTGACTACCATCGGCAAGGCGGCAAATGCACCAACAAGACGGCCATCCAATCGAGCAACAAATGATTCGTCATGCCGTGGATTCTCCGCCTCGTGTTCTACTGGTTCATTATCTCGGTACGTAGGACTCCACACTTTGAAGAGTTCTTTGAGATCGATGCATCGTTCGATATGAAGTGCCATGTAAACAGTTTACATAGGTAAAAAATTAATGAATTGAAAAGACCGGCAATTCAATATCCACTTAACATTTCAAACGATGCCGCTTTTTCTAGTAACCACTATGAACAGGCAACGACAAGA
>JAPLCS010000265.1 GCA_026392145.1 Fimbriimonadales bacterium
GCCATCAGAACCTTCATGAAATGGGGCTCTGAGTATCCTGCCCGCTGCGACCTATCATCACTACGACTTCTCGGTTCTGTTGGGGAACCAATCAACCCAGAAGCATGGATGTGGTACCACACCAATATTGGCGCAGGAAAATGCCCCGTAGTAGATACATGGTGGCAAACCGAAACAGGATCAATCATGATTTCTTCCTTGCCGGGAATCACTAAAACCAAACCAGGATCAGCAACTCACCCATTCCCTGGCATTAGAGTTAAAATTCTTGATGAACATGGCAATGGTGTTGAGATTACTGGTCCAGATGCAAAAGGTATAAGTAAGAGTGGATTCCTCGTGCTGGATTATCCATGGCCATCCATGACCCGGGGAATTTTTAATGACCCCGAACGCTATCAAAAAACCTACTGGAGCCGATTCCCCAATTCTTACTTCGCTGGAGATGGCATCAAACTTGATGACGATGGATATCTTTGGCTTCTAGGAAGGGTTGACGATATCATGTTAGTGGCTGGGCACAATATCTCCACCATGGAAGTTGAATCAGCGCTTGTTGATCATCCTGCCGTTGCAGAGGCAGCCGTCATTGGAAAAACTCACGAGGTTAAAGGGCAAGCAATTGCGGCGTTCGTCTCATTACGAGCGGGTTATGAGTCAAGCGATTCCCTCATAAAGGAAATCAAGGCTCATGTAGGGCACAAAATAGGGCCCATTGCTCGACCAGATGACCTCTTTATTTCCGCTGAATTGCCAAAAACTAGAAGTGGAAAGATAATGCGAAGACTCCTCCGTGATATCGCAGAAGGAAGGGCTCTTGGCGATACAACTACGCTAGCGGATCCATCCATCGTAGCATCACTTAAAGACAAGTACGAATCCAGCGAAGGATAACCAATGCAAGCGGGCAAACTAGTCATTCTAAGCGGACCAAGTGGAGTCGGAAAAGACACCGTCCTAGACGCTTGGATTGTCAGCAATCCAAAGGTCAAGCGAGTAGTGACCTACACTACCCGTGCACCAAGAAGTACTGAAGTCAACGGGAATGACTACCATTTTGTCACCCTAGACCAATTTCAGGAATTTGCCAGAAATGGACACTTTTTAGAATTCAAAGAGGTCCACGGGAATTGGTATGCATCACCACTTAAGGACCTTGATGAAATGCTTAGTCAGGGACTGATTCCTGTACTCAAAATTGATGTGCAAGGTGCTTTATCTGCGATGAAACTTCGACCTGATGCAGTTACTATTTTTATACTTCCACCTTCTGAACACGAACTAGAAAGTCGAATTCTAGGTAGAGGGACTGAAACACCTGAGGCAATCGCGACCCGCCTCGAGAATGCTGGGAAAGAAATAGCGTTGAGCCAGCATTACCAGCACAAGCTAGTCAACTCGTGCGTAGAACAAACTGTTGCAGCACTTGAAGAGATAGTCAATGAACGTCTTTTTGATGAGGCAACCGGAGCAAGTTAATGAATGCGGTCTTAGGAGTCTCTGGTTCAGTCGCTGCCTATCGCGCGGCAGACCTTGCTCGGGAACTCATGAGAAATGGATTCACTGTCCGAGTGTGCCTCACTGATTCAGCCCAAAAATTTGTTCAACCTGCTCTGTTTGAAGCTCTTACTGGTAATCCTTGCCTCATCGAGGCTTTTGAAGAGCCCGAACGAGGAAGGATGGCTCATATTGATTGGGCTCGACAGGCTGATATAATCATTATTGATCCTGCCAC
>JAPLCS010000184.1 GCA_026392145.1 Fimbriimonadales bacterium
AAGAAATTCGAAGAATTCTCACAAGCGGCGTAGACAACCTTCCCGAGAGAGAAAGATTAGTCATCGCTCTTTACTACTTCGAAGGTCTTACTTTCAAAGAAATCGGTCGAGTGCTAGGCGTCAGCGAAAGCCGAGTGTATCAACTCCATACCCAGGCAATGAACCGCCTACGCAACTTCATGCGACAAGAAGGCGGAATCCAGGTTCGCTAAAAAGCACCAGCCACGTCGTAGGCAAAACAAAACGGGGGCAGTTTTACTGCTCCCGTTTCTTTTTATGTGCGCTACCAGATAGTCAACTCAGAACTTTCTTATTCGAATGTTCCTAAAGGCAACCAAGTCTCCGTGATCTTGGAACGCGATATGCCCCTCGTCATACTTGGCAAACTCAGGCCAATCTTTGAACTTGCTCTTCGCAAATCGCGCCTTGTAGTCAGCCGAAGTCCGATCGTACTCAACCACCTTTACACCGTTCATCCAATGTTCAACTTTAGTTCCGCGAGCAACAATTCGAATAGAATTCCACTCATTGGCTCCATAAGCAGTCGGCTTGGAGAGCTCATAAATGTCGTAAAGGGATCCTGCTCGCCGCGTCGTCAACTTACCGTCAGGATGCTTTGCATCATCAAGAATTTGCATCTCAACTCCCGTTTCGTACGAGGCGCCGCGAGTTTCCTTCACGTGATACATGATTCCGCTATTGCCACCCGTCTGAATCTTCCAATCCAATCGAAGTTCGAAATCCTTGAACTGATTTTTGGTGATAATGTCTCCGCCTCCAACCCCAGGAATGTAGGTCAGTGTGCCTTCGTTGATCACCCAGCCTTTCGGCATGTCCTGGCGCCTGTAGCCACGGAAGCTGTCCGTTGACTTGCCATCAAACAAGCTAACAAAGCCCTCCATTTTTTCTGCTTCCGACATTCCAGCCACAAAGGATTTAGTCGGCACCGGCTGAAGACCACCGATTCGGTTCGGAATAGAATTTACTGTGCTCCATGCTTCAGTCGACCAAAGTAACTCATTGGTAGCTGACCGCACTGAACTAGGCAAACGGAAATAGACCACATAGCCTGGCTTTACACCGTCGAACTGCAAGAACATCTTCTTTCGATCTGCCGACATTGAAATGCCTTTAACAGCCAATCGCTGCTCATCTACCTTCGGTCCACCGTAATCAATCGTAGGCACATACTTCCACTGCTGTACAAAATACTCATCAAGAGAAAGTGGAAAATGTTGGGGATTCAGAGGTTGTGTAAACTCAATTTCCGCACCATTCTTGGCCGGCTTCACACTCAGCATCTCAAAGGTTGACTTACCATTGTAGGCAAGACGCTGGAGTCCAAATCGCTCCTTCCCTTCTTGACCCCAGTTGCCAGTTGAGCCAATTCCACCCACATAAATAGCTTTATCTGGACCAATCACCACTCGGTTGATACCTGCCTCAAGACCCTGCGTCAACCGGAAAGCCGTACCCTGGTATAACCCATTAACTTTCTCCATAAAGACGCGCTTCAGCCCACCGTGGGTTACATCTCCGACAATCATCTGACCTTTGTACGGTCCGTACTCAAAAGTAGCTGGCTGGCTCGTTGAGTTACCAATCTCCCCCTGAGGGAACCAACAAACAGGAAGAGTATCAGTCGCCTTTATTCCGGGTTCAACCGACCGATTACCGTAGAAAGCACCCGGAATAAGTTGGAACAACTTACACGACGGATTCCAGTCACCCTGGTTATCCGTCAAGAAAATCTCACCCTTAGTATTAAGAGCAATTCCGTTTGGAGTTCGCAAGCCACTCGCTACATACTCAAAATCGCCCGTCTTGCCATTAATCTTGACGACCCGTCCGCGAGCCTTCTCCTGAACACCAGTACTTCGCCCGCCTGGATCGATGGCAATCGCAAGGTTTCCATAGAAATATCCATCTTTGTAAACCAAACCAAAGGCAAACTCATGAAAGTTCTCAGTGACGCCCCAATTGTTCGCAAGCGCATAGAACTCATCGATAACACCGTCGCCGTTATTGTCAACCAGTTTCGTCAGTTCCTGTTTCTGAAGAACGTAAATATTCCCGTTTACATACTTAATCCCAAGCGGCTCAGCCAATCCCTGAGCAATTTTTTTGACCTTTACCTTGCTTGGGTCTCCTGTCTGAACACCTGACAACTGAAAAACCGCTCCTTCAGGATCCCAAGTACATAAAACTAAATCACCATTTGGTAAGAAGTCGATACCTCCTACCCGCGGTGTAAACCCTTCAGGTCGAGGAGTCGAGAGAGAAAGCGAAGGATGAACACTGACCTCTGGTCGCCCGTCTCCCGGTCGCTGAGGCCACAATGAGTCCATCACTTTCTTAAAGCCTGGCGCCACGACATGCACCTCATCGGCAATCGTCTCAAACGCTTCATCAGGAACAATTTCCCACTCAGTAGCATCAGGAGTCTTCCATTCAAGTTGCAAAACGCCTTCTTCTGCATTGTTGAAATAGTCAATTCTTAACGGATGTGAACCCGGATCAAGTTCAACCGACCCCACTTTCTTCTCAGCATTGTGAACCCCATCGTTGTCCACAACTTTCTCGCCTCTCAGATAAAGTCGCGAGCCATCATCAGAAGTCAACCTAAACTGATAAAGCCCACCCTTTGTTACCTTCAACCAACCCGTAAGGTTCACGAAGAATCTTCCCTTCATCTCAAAATCGTCGGTGGACAAAAAGAAAACACTATCTATCTTTCTATTCACATTGGGCGACTGGTTTGGCACCAAAGTTGGCATCCTCTCCGGTGCAAATTCCAGTTGATAACCGCGAAATGCAAGCCCAGGCTCCCTCAAGTCACCTTTCGTCTGATTTCCGCCACCTTGTTTTGCCTCAGATGAGTTACCGCCATCAGAAATCCGAGCAGTTGCAAGAATCTCATTCGCTGTAGAAACGAGCTGAACTTGACCGGCGGGTTCACTCATCACAGGATTGATCAATGTCTGAACCGTTGCCAAACTTCCCTTGATAAAAAACGGAGACTTTGCGTCAGGCATCTCCGGAGACATTCCCATAAACTTTTGCGATGCAACGCCACTTGCAGAAGCGTATGGTTTTAAGCCTATTTGAACCCCATTCAAAGCAACAGGAGTAATCACGGACTTCGCTCTCGTACCGATCAAAAATTGTCGCTGAAGACCAACTGGCTTTCCTTTCTCCCATAACATCGTAGGAGTTTCAAAAATAGTTCCTCTCTGCCCTTCGAGGTCAAAATCATATTGAAGAACAACTTTCTTGGCATCAACAGAATCAAAGAAATAACCCCTAAACCGTGGAGTAAATCCCTTGGTTACCCCACCCTTCTGGTAAACCCATTGCGACTCTTCGGTGGAGTTTTCAAAGATTGAGCCACCTTGGCTAGTAGGTTGTGGTCCATGTTCGGTCGTGTAGACAGCCCCATTAAACTTCACATCCCCTTTCCAAAACTTATAAACGTTGCAATAGGTGGCATCGTAGGAGAGCCAAAAATCTTTTGCGAGAGCAAAAGTTGCAATCCGTGCTCGCTTATCAATCACTGACCTCCACATTTTTCCATGAATTAGGTTCAAAAGGCTCGTTATCTCGGCATTTTTATAAACAATAATTCAGCCCACAAACTAAATCAAAGCTCCATGTCTACAAAATTGGATACATTTGAACGGATTACTGCAACTTTTTGTAAAATCAATGCGTCAGCATTCATGGAAGACTATGAAATTCCTTAAACATGCACTCGTACTCGGAGCGGCAACGGTTGCCGTCTCAGCAAATGCTCAGTTTGGAGCAACCTCCAAGGCCGACCTGTCTACTGAAGGCGGAAAGCAAGGCATCTACGGAACTTATAGCCCAGTCGCTCGAAATAGCGATGCTAACGGCTATGTCTTGTCATTTGAAAAGATTCTGAACGAAGGTAAGAACGGTCCAAACGTTTTTGGAGGCTTCTACAGCCGATTCGATGGAGCAGGTCTCTATCAATTCCACTACCGAACATACCGAAGCGAAGATTCCGGATACCAACTCGGAATGCTCGGTGGCGATGGATTTGGCAACAAGAACGATTTTCAATTGATGTACTTCAAGGAACTTCCAGGTCAAGGAGCAAAGTCGCTTTCCATTTCTGCAATGGGCGGCCTGTACTACGAAACAGGAGCATCCAAGTTCCACCCAACCGTAGCAGTAAAAGCATCCTATCCACTTCAAAACGGATTTAGCCTTGATGCAACTGCCTGGTACCTTCGAAATAACGATAGCAACAACACCCTCTTCTCAGTCGGTGTAGGCTATCGCTTCTAGTCGGTAATTCCAAAACTCAAGAGAGGGCTAGTTCGGAATGAACTAGCCCTCTCTTTTTACATCAGCACTCTGTTTACTTCCTATGAAACAGCACTGGTCAAACCTTCTAGCGTATGTTCAAAGGTGCTGCCCTCAGCCTTATCTTGCCTCAAGAAGGCGTTGATGCCATCCATTTTGTCAATCGCCTCATCACTGATTGCCCGACTTCCCTTCTTGTAGGCACCAATGGAAACCAAATCCTCTACATCCCGATAAGCAGCAATCAATTCACGCACCCGAGTTGCAGACTTAATCTGCTCAGGCTCAACCACAAAGGGCATAGTTCGGCTCAAACTCTTTTGTATATCTATCGGAGGGTAATGTCCCCGACTTGTCAAATCTCGATTCAAGACGATGTGCCCATCCAAAATCCCTCGTGCCGCATCTGCTATGGGTTCGTTGGTATCATCCCCATCCACCAGAACGGTATAAAGGGCCGTAATCGCACCCTTCGGTCCCATTCCTGCTCGCTCCATTAAACGAGGTAACAGAGCAAACACAGAGGGGGTGTATCCTTTGGTCGATGGTGGCTCCCCAATCGCTAGTCCAACTTCCCGCTGTGCCATAGCAAACCGGGTCACACTATCCATCATCAACAAAACCGATTTACCCTGATCCCGAAACCCTTCGGCAATAGCAGTCGCCGTCATCGCCGCCTTAATGCGAACCAACGCAGGCATCTCCCCAGTAGCACAGACAATGACCGATCTGGCAAGCCCTTCCTCTCCAAGATCGTTCTCAATGAACTCTCGAACCTCACGACCTCGTTCACCGACCAAGCAAATCACGTTGATATCGGCTTCGCAATTTCGAGCAATCATGCCCAACAAAGTGCTCTTACCTACTCCTGAGCCAGCAAAAATTCCCATTCGCTGCCCTTCTCCCAAGGTCAAAACTCCATCAATCGCTCGGACTCCAGTTTCCATCGGCTTCGATATCATCTGTCGCTCCATGGCATTCGGTGGATTAGCAAATGCTGGATAAAAATCATCCACAAGCGGAGCCGGCTTTCCATCCATCGGCTTCCCTAAACCATCCAAGATACGACCCAAAAGTGAATCACCGACCGGAACCATTAAGCACTCACCAGTGCTTACAACCAAATCACCCGCTCGAATTCCGTCAATTTCACCAAGAGGCATCAACAAAATGTTCGAGCCTTGAAACCCAACGACTTCAACAGGAACTCGACGCTCCCCAGACTCAACGTAACAAATATCTCCAATCTTGGAACTCGGACCAGTGGATTCAATAACTAATCCAATGACCTGCTTAACCTTTCCGTATTGAACAAATGATTGTGTTCGATCGATTGCCTTTCTCAGCTTGCCAATCGTCGGAGTAGGAATTTGCATCAAGCCGCCTCGTTAAACTCATTCTCAAGCAGCATAAGTCTCGTTTCAACCGTGGCATTCAAAACACCAGACTCAGTCTCGACAATAACCCCGCTACCAATCGAATGATCAGGAACAAACTCAATACCTTTGACATGCAAGGAGTGACGCGAGAGTTCCTCACGGTGGCTCTCAAACAGAGCAAAGTCATTAGGGTTAATGCGAATTCGCGCCTGATTGGCATTGGTGAGCTCCGACATAATTTCCTGAGCAATCTGCAAGGCCACCGTCCGATTGATCTGTAATTCAGCCGCAACCACCTTCTTAACCGCCTCCATTGCCAAATCGGTCAACTTTTCTTCAGCATTCTCGAACCACTGAATAACCGCCTGCTCAAACTCTTCTCGCATGGTTTCAACATCGAGAATAAACTGAGAGGACTCCTGATTTCGCTCCTCGGCAGCAATCTCCATTGCCTGCTGAAATCCAATCTTCTTTCCTTCGGCAGTACCCATCAAAAGACCGTTCTGAAGAAAGACGCTTACTCTTCTGAATCTCTTCGTTGCTCAACTGAGGAATCTGTCCAAAGAGTGAGTTCTCCTTAAGCGGAGTCACCTCAATACCATTAAAGACTCTAGACAAGCATCTCCTCCTCTCCGCCTCGGCTCAATACAATCTCGCCGCTTTCTTCCAGTCGACGAATAACCGCAACCACCTTTTGTTGCGCCTCTTCGACCGCCTTGGTTCGGACAGGTCCCATAAACTCCATATCTTCCTTGAGCATTCCCATCGCCCGTTCCGACATATTGGTGAAGATCTTCTGCTGAACCTCTGGCTTGACACCCTTCAATGCCACTCCAAGTTCCTTCATGTCTACTTCTCTCAAAATAGCCTGAATTGCTCGGTCATCAAGCTGAACAATGTCCTCAAACACGAACATCATTCCCTTAATCTGCTCGGCAAGCTCCGGCTCATTTTGCTCCAAGAGTTCCAAAATCACACGCTCAGATGACCGGTCAACTCGGTTCAACAAGTCAACCAATGCCTTCGGGCCACCAGCCTGACTCATTTCAGTTGAAGCAACACTTGCCATCTTCTTCTCCAAAATAGCTTCAACTTTCTTAATAACTTCCGGCGGAGTTTGCTCCATCATTGCAATTCGCGCCGCAACTTCAGCTCGTTGATCAAGTTCAAGTTTGTTCAAAATCTGTGCCGCACTCACCACGGGCATGTAAGACAAAACAAGAGCTATAGTCTGCGGATGCTCATCCTGAATGAAGCTCATAACCTGCGCAGGGTCTGCTTTCTTCAAGAAGTCAAACGGCACGACCTGCATATTCGAGAGAATCTTGTTTAAGATCGCGGACGCTCTGTCTGAACCAAAAGCGGACTCAAGAACCGCACGAGCATTCTGAATACCACCCTCAGCAATGTACTCCTGAGCAATCGCAAGTTCATAAAACTCATCAATCACCTGCTCACGCACGTCGGGGGATACTCGTTCCAGACGAGCGACCTCAAAGGCCATGGTCTCAATTTCCTGGTCAGTGAGGTGCTTAACAACCTCACCAGAAATTTCAGCTCCCATAACCAGCATCAGTACGGCTGCTTTGGTTTTATTTGGTAGATCTCGTAGTGTTCTCATTTTCAGTTCAGTTCAAATCGTTTTTTCTCAATGGCACATAGGTCTCTTGGCATCACCAAACTTAGTGCGCGTCATCCGCAATCCAAGTCTTAATGAGTAGCGCAGTTGACTCTGGCCGTTCCTTAGCCATCTGCTTAATAGCCGCAAGGTGGGCCGATTTCTTTTCTTTAATCCGTTCAACCTCAATCACCTCATCATCACCCACATAAGCAATTCCGTCAGCAACTTGATCCTCGCTAAATCGGCTAAGGCTTTGGCTTAATCGGCTCACTGGTTCTGGTTCTGCATCTTTCTCCTTAGACTGGTGATTAGCTGGGTTCACCAAAGCGTAGTGAGAAGGAATCTGTCCATTAACCAAAGGTACTTGCATAAGTTGCCCGCCAGGAGTCACGATTGTCGCAGTTGGTCTTTGCATCTTGCCAAACTGCTTCACTACCATGATTCCAATAAGGAGGAGAGCAACAATAGGTAGGAATGCAATCATTCGTTGCATTTTTGCTTCGCTCTCCGCTTTCACCTGAGAAGTCTCAATTTTCGTCTTAGCAGTTTCGTCAAAGGCAACTTCCGAAACTCGAGCCACAAATCCTGCCTGGCCTTCATGGTTCGCCATTTCAGTCGTCACAAAATCTCTGACCTGTTGAACAAATGCATCTTTCTTCACCGTATCTTCAGGAGCAAACTTTGATACATTCGCTGCCACGTTTATAACCATCGATTGCATAGTGCCAAGAGACTTGTTCGTCTCTGTCTGAGTCTCAGTAACATTTGGTTCAACTTGCTCAACTTTACTGGTGTAGTTGTTGTTCCCCTTGTTATCTGGGGTGGCGGGAGCGCCGAGATTAGACGCTGCGCCAGCTGGACCACCGTTGGTTTGATCCCCTGACATCGTCTCTTTCACTGACTTTACGGCCGCTCCCTTACCGACCACTCGTTTGTTCTCTTTCACACGCTTCTCATCTAGGTTCACCTCGCATCGAACGCTTACCTTGGTCGCACCAACTCCAAAAATTGAATCCAAATTAGTCTGAAGTCGTTGCTCTTCCTTTCGAGCCAGCGTCTGCTCCATTTCAAGTTTATTAGAAGCAACTGAATCAGCTCCAGAAAGTTGGGCACCATCATAAATTGGGACGGCCTTCTCATCAAGTACGACCACATGATTCATATCCAAACCGTCAACACTATTCGCCACCAACATGGCGATACCTCGTGCAGAATCACGCGAAACGGAACCAGGTCCTGCGGTCATCAAACTTATACTCGCCGTCGGAGGACGTTGCTGCTCCGCAAACGGCGATGGATCACCCAGCGTAATATGAACCCGAGCC
>JAPLCS010000221.1 GCA_026392145.1 Fimbriimonadales bacterium
CCAGGTTCAAAAACATCAAAATAGAGAATACAAGCATCAGCCTTTGTTTTCGTGCACTGAGCCCAAGTCACAGGCAACTTATCCAGCTTGGATGGAATTGCGAATGTGTTGTAGTTGCGTTCTGTCGTAGAACCGAAGGGTGACTTCATTTGTGCGTACCATGGCTGTAGATAGGCGTTGGTTCCAGGATATGGATGTACCGTCCCATTCCACGATGGAAGTCCCATTTCTTCTGGAGTACCTGTCGATGCTCCGGAATTATCCGACTGATACATGATCGCGGCGGCGTGTAGCGACTTAAGATTCTGTAGTGTGGTGGAGACCTTTGCTGACTTCTTCACGCTGGCCACAACAGGAACCGTAATAGCGGCAACAATCGCAATAATTGCTATTACAACGAGCAACTCAACCACAGTGAAGGCTCTGGACGACTGAATTCTCATGTCCTTTCCCTGCTGAAGAACGATGAAACTGACTCGTTCAACCGCTGGAAGCTCTTCAGATGCTTGTTCTCAAATTCATATGCTCTCGGGAGCTTAAATGCATTGAGCGAACGCTGAATTGAACCGTCTGTGTCGATAATCAAACGGTGCGCGCCCACACAACTTGGAATTTCATTGTTCGTACGCATGACAAATATGGTGTCCTTCATCGATGACGGCAACGGATCAGGAACAGGATCAGCAACCGTACACCCCGAGCATTCAGGCAAATAGACAACGGTCTCGCTCGCACTCGAAAGTATTTTGTGAAGCATATCAGGCGCAAGGATTGAGGGCTTGGGGTCGTCGGAAGATGCAATAGCCAGAATTTGTGCTTCCGTAACTGGCTCCTGTTGTGCAAACTTGGAGATAAGAACTCCCGTCAGGAATAGAACTCCAAGAAACCCAACCCCGATTTGAACCTTGAACACCTTAATTGGATTATATATGAATGTCTGAAATATTGATATTAAGGAGCAACAAAATCAAAAATAATTTCTATTTCAGAGAAGGGCTCACGTTTCAACCTCAAACAGCGGAAGGGTGCCGAGCGTGGGGATTGATTCCTCGAAGCAACATTGTTGGGCGAGCTGAATTTGTGTGGTTTCCTCTTTCTCGGTTCGGCAAAATGCGCTTTATTGACAACGGTGAGAAGGCTGGGTCTGATGCAATTGTTCCCGAATTCTTGAGATAGTAGCCACTGTTCATTAGGGATGACCAGTGGGCAATGGGGGACAAGATATACTCATTGTCATAATGGCGAAAAAAGTCGCAGTTCTTCCGGGTGACGGAATCGGTCCTGAAGTGGTTGCCGAGGCAGTAAAAGTTGTATCTGCTGCAACCTCCGAATATAGCTTTGAGGAAGCTCTCGTTGGCGGAGCTGCTTATGATGCGACGGGCGTTCCTCTTCCGAAGGAAACCCTTGAACTGTGCCAATCTGCAAATGCTGTTTTAATGGGTGCGGTTGGTGGTCCAAAGTGGGATCATATTCAACCTGCAGAATTGCGGCCCGAAATTGGAGCCCTTCTTGCATTAAGAAGAGAACTGGGACTTTATGCGAATGTTCGGCCAGCAAAGACGATGAAGGCTCTCATTAATGCTTCTCCCCTGAAGGGCGACCATGGGATGATTGATTTGTGTGTAGTGCGTGAACTTACGGGTGGAATTTATTTTGGTGAGCCGAGAGAACGTCGGGACAATGGAAATACTGCGATTGACACCTGTGTTTACAATCGGACTGAGATCGAACGAATTACCTTACAGGCTTTTGAAGTGGCACGGTCTCGACGGAAGGAAGTTGTCAGTGTTGATAAAGCGAATGTTCTTGAAACCTCTCGATTGTGGCGAGAAGTGGTCTCCGAACTTGCCACAAAGCACCCAGACGTTAAAGTAACTCACATGCTGGTTGATAATTGTGCGATGCAATTGGTTCGAGATCCTGGACAGTTTGATGTGATTTTGACTGAAAACATGTTTGGTGACATTCTTAGTGACGAGGCTTCGATGATTACTGGTTCGCTTGGACTTCTGCCTTCTGCTTCTCTCGGTGCAAGTAAAGGTGATCGACCATTTGGATTGTATGAGCCTGTGCACGGCAGTGCGCCTGATATTGCTGGCCAGGGTCGAGCAAACCCAATTGCTACGATTCTCAGCGCGGCATTGATGCTCAGATACACCTTCAATGACCACTCCACTGCTCAACGGATAGAAGATGCATGTGAGGCTGCGTTGAATGAAGGCTTCCGCACTGCGGATATTTTTGAGAAAGACTGCAATTTGGTTTCGACGAGCAAACTGGGCGATGCGATTGTGAGCAAACTCTAAGAGGCAATTTATGGAATTTGCTTACGAACCTACAATCCAACTTGGTCCGGATACTACCGAATATCGGCTTGTTACAAAAGATGGAATTCGGGAAGTTGAATTTGATGGTCAAAAGTATCTGAAGGTTGATCGCGATGTGCTGAAGCAACTTGCTAAAGAAGCTTTTTCAGAGATTAACTTTTACTTTAGGAAAAAGCATCTTCAAAAACTGAGAGCGGAATTGGATGATCCTGAGGCAAGTGATAACGATAAATTCGTAATTTACACCCATTTGCAAAATGCAGTCGTTTCGGCGGCTGGGCTGTTGCCGAGTTGTCAGGACACAGGAACCGCGATAGCTTTTGGCAAAAAAGGGCAGTTTGTACTTACTAACTTCGATGAGGAAGAAGCGATTAGCGAAGGGGTGTTTGAGACCTATCTGGAAAAGAATCTTCGTTATAGCCAACTCGCCCCGTTAGAGATGTTCAAGGAGAAGAACACTCGCAATAATTTGCCGGCACAGCTTGATTTGATGGCGACATCTGGGAGTGAGTATCACCTTACTTTCATCGCGAAGGGGGGCGGAAGTGCCAACAAAATGTTCCTGTATCAATCCACTCCAGCGGTGCTTAACGACCGAGACTTAGAAGCTTTTGTTCGGAGCAAACTCAAGGACATCGGAACCAGTGCATGTCCCCCTTATCATCTTGCTGTAGTAATTGGTGGCACGAGCGCTGAATCCGCTATGAAGACACTCAAGCTCTTGACCACGGGGAATCTTGATCATTTACCCACCACTGGGTCGGAGGGGGGAAGAGCATTCCGTGATACTGAGTGGGAGGAGAAGATTCTCAAGTTTGCTCAGGAAACGCATATCGGAGCACAATTTGGTGGAAAGTATTTTGCTCACGATGTGAAAGTGGTTCGAATGCCACGCCATGCAGCTTCTATGCCTATTGCGATTGGAGTGAGTTGCTCGGCCGATCGGCAGATTAAAGTCAAGATTACAAGAGATGGCGCGTTCATTGAGGAACTGGAGCATAATCCGGCTCAGTATCTACCTGCCGAACAACCTAAACTTGCTCCCGCAGTCAAGATTGATTTGAACATGGGTATGGATCGGATTCGGCAGGTTCTTTCACAATTTCCCGTCAAGACAAGATTGAGTTTGACTGGGCCGATGATTGTCGCTCGAGATTCGGCACATGCACGGATTCGAAGGATGATTGAATGTGGCGAACCGATGCCTGAATACTTCAAGCAGTATCCGGTGTACTACGCTGGACCCGCAAAGACTCCGCTTGGAATGGCTACAGGTTCCTTCGGACCTACTACGGCGGGGAGAATGGATGCATTTGTAGACCTTTTCCAGTCACTAGGCGGATCGATGGTAATGCTCGCTAAGGGGAACCGCAGCGAAGTCGTGAAAGAGTCCTGCAAACAGTACGGAGGATTCTACTTAGGTTCGATTGGCGGTCCTGCGGCAATTCTCGCTCAGTCCAACATTTCAAAAGTTGAAGTGATTGATTTTGAGGAGTTAGGAATGGAAGCAATCCGCAAGATTGAGGTTGTCGATTTTCCAGCATTCATTGTCGTGGATGATAAGGGAAATGACTTTTTCGAGCAGGTTTGAACTCACTGATTTTATTAAAAGTAACGACAAAACGGAGACACTCAAAGAAGAGATATGCGATATGTTAGCCTAGGCAAGTTGCCATCTAAGCACCACATTCAGTTCCGAAAGCCTGACGGAGGGCTGTACACGGAGCAGTTGTTTAGCACTCATGGATTTAGCGGTCCAATGTCCACTCTGTACCATATTAACCAACCGACTGAAGTCAGTGGGTTTGAAGATTTAGGCTCATGTGCTCCGGTTTATCTTGAAAACCAGGCGCTTCGTCACCTTCATCTGAAGACAAACAAGATGAGTCCAAAAGGAGATGTTATTTCTGGAAGACGATGTTTGATGGGGAACTCTGATCTGGAGTGGAACCAGGCTTACGTTGCTGAGCAGATGCCTCACTTTTTTAAGAACTCTGACGGAGATGAAATCTACTTTATTCACGATGGAAGTGGACATGTTGAGACCATGTTTGGAACCGTTCCATTTAAGGAATTGGATTATGTGGTTATTCCTCGCGGGACGATTTATAAATTTCACTTTGATCAGTTCCCGGTTAGAGTCCTCACTGTCGTTTCTTATGGTGAAGTCACAACTCCGAGACGATATCGCAATGACTATGGGCAGTTGATGGAGCATGCACCTTTCAAAGAGCGGGATTTCCATCCACCTACTGAGTTGCCTGTTCATGAGGAAACTGGTGAGTATAAAGTGTTGATTCGAGCAAGGAACCACTTGACGCTCTATACGTACCCTTACCACCCGCTCGATGTGGTTGGTTGGGATGGATTTGTATTCCCGTACACTTTCAACATTATGGATTTCCAGCCAA
>JAPLCS010000343.1 GCA_026392145.1 Fimbriimonadales bacterium
TCCTGCGTGGCCTCAGGCTTGGCAATTCGCAAATTCTCTTTTATCGTTGAGTGAATAAGATAAGTCTCCTGAGTGACCATCCCCACAATCGGCTTCAAATCATCCAACCGAATATCTCGTACGTCAATGCCATCAATCAACACCCGCCCCGCATCAACATCCTAGCGACGAGGAATCCTGTACGTGACCGTAGTTTTCCCCGCACCAGAAGGACCAACGAGAGCAACAAGTTGCCCAGCCTCAGCCTCAAAACTAACATCTACTAGCGTCCAATCGGGAGACTCCTGGTCGTACTTAAACCCGACTGACTCAAATCGCACTGAACCCTTTACTACTTCACGAGGCAAAGCCTGCGCATTCGGTTGGTCCTTGATGTCATGTTCAGCATCCAGATACTCAAAAATTCGGTCGAACAAGGCAAACGAGCCCATGAGTTCAACTTGCAAACCCATAATGCCCGTCAGAGGGAAAAACATTCTCGCCTGCATCGCAGAAAAAGCCACGAGCATCCCCACCGAAATATTGGTATCTCCCTTAGAAAGCAACCAACCAGCGAGCCAATAAATCAAAGCCGGAATGATTTGGGTGATAACTCGAATCATCCCAAAAAAGACATATTGAAGGACCGAGGCCTTGATCTGCCACTTTGCAAGTTCCTGGTTTTCGACGTCAAACTTCTCTGCCAATACATCCGCTCGGCCAATCGTCTTTCCCAGCAGAGCTCCACTCACCGAAAGGTTCTCTTGCATCATGGAGTTCAGTTCAGAAGTCCGCTCCTGAACACCCTTTCGAATATCTCGCGTAAAGTTCCCAACCCACTTACCAAAAAACGCAAAGATAGGTACTAAACCCACCGCAAGCGCAGTAAGCCTCCAGTCCAAATAGACCATAGTGACAAACGCAGAAATGACAATCGCAATGTTGCTCAGCGCATCAACAAAGGTATTGGAAACCACATTCTGGATTCCGCCAACGTCAGAAATCAAACGAGTCTGAATATCACCAGTGCGAGTGGCAGTGAAAAACCGAAGTGACATCCCCTGCAAATGAGTGAATAGCTGATTCCTCATCTGCCGCATGATTTTCTGCCCGATCACCACACTCTGAAAACCATAAAGCATCGTCGTGGCAGCCGCGAGCAACGTGATCAAAATAGTCAAGAACGAATACAACGAAACAACCGAAAGACTATTTTTCTGAAGACCATCATCAATGATAATTTTCAGCAAAATAGGTGGGACTAATCCAAGAAGCACCCCAACCACCACGACCATCAGCATCAACGCCACTTCAGCACGGTACGGCTTATAAAGTGACATCACCCGCTTGAGGGTGGTTCTATCTATTGGCTTCTTTAATTCTGGGTTCAATCCCAAGGTCCTTGTATCGTAACGTCGTCGTATCCGCACTGAACAATAGCACGTTGCAAAGTAGCAGACACCATGTCAAACACAGAGGGCTTTGATTGTCCATCTCCTAGAAGTGCCGAGATCCAGCTCACATTAAGAACATGCGAAACGGGGTCAGCTTTCGGAGCCGAAATCTCGCCATAGGAAACATCGATGCTAAAAGTACACGGGCCACTGTGACGAGCCTTAACCTCTTGAATCATGTCAACCAAGTCCTCCACCAAAGCCTCCGAGGACGTTGCCTCAGTGGCTCCTATGAACATGTTGCCGAACTGATCGGTTGCTTCCCAATGAACGCTCATAAAGTTACTTCGCAGGCACTAAACGAACAATCTTGTCCGGCTGGTTCAACGCGACATAAATAAAGCCATCTGGCCCCATCTGAATGTCCCGCACACGGCCCTTATTAAGAAGAAGAGTCTCGGTCTCAACAACCTGGTCGTTCTTAACCCGAATACGATCAACATTCGCACCGCTCAACCCACCAGCAATCAAGTCACCTTTCCACTTAGGAAAAGCAGCACCATTTGCAATTGCCAAACCACTCGTGCCGATACTCGGCAGCCATCGATAAATTGACATCTTGAAGTCCTGATTGCCACTTGGCCAAGGGACCGACAACGAAGAATCATTGTAGTTAATCCCGTAAGAAACCTTATCCCAACCATAGTTGGCACCCTTTTGGATTCGGTTCATTTCGTCACCACCACGAGGAGCATGCTCGGTGTCAAACAACACGCCTTCCGAGTTCATCGCCAATCCCTGCGGATTGCGGTGACCATAGCTCCAAATCTGCGGAATCGCTCCCGAAGTCTTCACAAATGGGTTATCACTTGGCACCGAACCATCTTCATTGATTCGATAAATCTTTCCGTTCGGCTTACTCAAATCCTGAGCCAAGGCACCCCTTCCTCGCTCTCCAGTAGAAAAGAACACGTGTCCCTTGCCATCAAAAACAATCTTGCCACCAAAGTGCACACCTGCACCATCGTAATTCTCGTCGGCAACTTTGAATAGCGTTTGCTCACTTCCCCACACTCCGTTATTGCCACTAAAGGAAATCTTGCCACGCACAATCTTGGTGAACGCACTTCGATTCGATCGAGGAGACGGATCTGCAATCGAAAGGTAAATCCATCCGTTCTTAGCATAGTCAGGGTGAACCTTGACTTCCATCAATCCACCTTGACCAATTTCAGTACTCGCTGGCAATCCAGTCACTTGACCAACGGCCTTTCCGCCCTTCACAACCGACATGAAACCTGGTCGGCTATTAACCAGCATGGTTCCATCAGGAAGCCAGGCCATAGACCACGGAGTCTTCAGTCCTTCACTGGCATCTGCATAAGTCTCGTACCGGTAGGTATGGTGTTTGGAGGCATAAAGGTCTCCCTTTGGCTTTGGTGCAAACTCTTGCCAAAGTCCCTTCTTTTGAAGTTCACGAATGTGAACAACCAATGCCCAAATCTCTTGATCAGACAGAGTAGCGCCATAAGCTTCCATCCCCATGTCTGGAACCCCATTGCGAGTAGCTTCAAAAAATGGCTTGTCCCACTTCTGATTAAACTTATCTGCAACAAGTAGCGACTTGGTACCGCCACCACCACCCTCGCCGTTCACACCATGACACTTGGCACAAGTATCGTTGTACAACTGAGTGACATTAACTCCCGACCGCTTAATGGCAGAATTTTTCTGGTATCCGGAATTCCCCTGCTTTCCAATAGTCACTGCGGTTGAGCAAGAAATAACCCCAACCAATCCCAAGAGTCCAAATACGCCAGGTCGCACCATGACCCGTATTTTACGTGTTAGCACTCAATGAAATGGAGGTTTTAGCTCAATTCATTCACAAAATTGACGCTCAATTTGAAACAGCAATTGAAAAAGCAAAAGGCTCATTTCGCTTAGGTATCAATTGAGAAATCATTATCGGTTCTAATTTCAGTCGGCTACTCCCGTAAGGCATGGATTCCCGCTCAATCAACTGGATACCTTCTTTCAACATCAAGCGGTGAGTCACCGTCTTCTTATCCAATGAAAGAAGTTCAATGCCGTGCAAATGTACCTCTCCTAAATTCTTGCACTCAACCCTAATCTGTGGTGGCTTCGCATCCGCAACTTTAGTAAAGTTCACCGTCCCCGTATTCAAGTACAAAGTCACCGAACCGTCTGGCTTAATCTCGCGCTCAACTTTTATCTCCCGCCTGTTGTATACAAAAACCTGACCATCAATCTTGACCGTTGACCGGGCTCGCAA
>JAPLCS010000299.1 GCA_026392145.1 Fimbriimonadales bacterium
AGGTGCATTTGAGTACCAGGGACAAAAGTGCTCTGCGGCCAGCCGATGCTACATTCCTTCAAATATTGCCGAGGCGGTGAAGGCAGAAGTTGCTCGGATGCTTGCTGAGATCAAGGTTGGACCGGTGGACGACTTTAGCAATTTTGTGAATGCGGTTATAGATGAAAAGAGCTTTGACGGCATTGCTGCTTATATCGATCAAGCGAAGCGAGATGGCCAGACTTTTGTTGCTGGCGGTGGTTACGATAAGTCGAAAGGCTACTTTGTGGAGCCGACTGTTATTGAGGTTACTGATCCGAAGTATCGGACCATGTGCGAGGAAATTTTTGGCCCCGTTCTTACGATGTATGTCTATCCAGAGCAAGAATGGGCTGAAACGCTCAAACTGGTGGACGAAACTTCTCCTTATGCTTTGACGGGTGCAGTTATTTCTCAAGATCGGTATTCCATTGAAGAGGCGGTTAAGGCGTTACGGAATGCGGCGGGGAATTTCTACATCAACGATAAGCCCACAGGGGCGATTGTGGGACAACAACCTTTTGGTGGTGCTCGGGCGAGTGGAACCAATGACAAGGCCGGATCCTCTTTGAACCTTTATCGCTGGCTATCGGCTCGAACCATCAAGGAAACTTTTGTGCCTCCGACTGATTATCGATATCCGTTTTTGGCGGAGTGAATTGGTGGGGTGGCTTTATCATTCAAAACCGTGAATCGGGTATCTTTTAGGTTCAAATGAACCTAGTTGATGTCACGATTATCGGTGGCGGGCCTTGCGGTCTGTTCGCTTCTTTTTATGCTGGTCTTCGGGGCATGTCGGTGAGAATTGTTGATTCTCTTCCTGAATTGGGTGGGCAACTTACGGCACTTTATCCTGAGAAGTATGTGTTTGACATGCCGGGGTTCCCAAAAGTCCTTGCGAAGGACTTGGCGCGTGATTTAGTAGTTCAGGGCACGCAATTTCATCCTGAGCTGGTGTTAGAACATACGGCGTCGACCTTGGAGGATGTAGGCGATCATTATCTCATTCACACCGATAAGGGAATGGTTTTGCCGACTCGAACTGTCATTATTTCGGCAGGTGCAGGCGCTTTTCAGCCAACGAAAATTGGTGTTGAACGCGAGGACGAGTTTGTTGGTCGGGGCATTTACTATGGAGTTCGAGATCGGTCCATTTTTAGTGGCAAGAAGTTGCTGATTATTGGCGGTGGAGATTCTGCTTTTGACTGGTGTATGAACTTGGAGGAGATTGCGGAGTCCATTACCCTGGTGCATCGACGGGATGTGTTTAAGGCCCATGAGGAAAGTGTGGAGACCGTTCGCAACAGTTCAGTTGGAATGAAGCTTTTTTATGTTGTGAAGGAACTACACGGTGAAGACGCTTTGACAGGTGTGACGCTGGAAAATACGCAAACGAAGGAAACCGAATTCGTTGACTGCGATGCTTTGTGCGTGAATATCGGATTCAAGTCTAGTTTGGGGCCGCTTAAAGAATGGGGACTCACCATTGAAAAGAATCAGATTGCGACCAACGAAAAATTTGAGACCAATTTGCCTCGAGTGTTTGCGGTGGGAGATGTCGCTACTCACTCCAGCAAACTCAAACTTATCGCTACGGGTGTTGGAGAAGCGGCGACTGCGGTTTGCTTTGCGAAGACTTACATAGATCCGAGTGCGAAGCTGTTCCCCGGTCATAGTAGTGACTCTGAGTTAGCTTCGAAGTGACGGTTGGAGAATCGGAAAACTTAGTTCAGAACCGTTGTAAAATGGGAATGTTTGTACGATGATGTACAAGGAACACGATGCGACCTACTCTTGAAGAAATCTACTCTGCCCACCAGCGAATCGCATCGGGCATTCACAACACGCCTTGTGATGCCTCTCCCATTCTGTCCTCTAT
>JAPLCS010000003.1 GCA_026392145.1 Fimbriimonadales bacterium
GTTTATAGGCAATTAGCCAAAGATTCGGAATTGAACATGAGGATTGAGGTCATGCTGCTTTTTGGCGGGCTTGGCGGAACCTCGTTAGCAGATGTCACTTCTGGCCTTCAGGCGTTTGGTCCACCTGAAAAACGGTCAAGGGGTTATCAAGTCACTGTTTCTCAGCTCAAAGTTTTTGCAGACGGTATACCAAGGAGCCGGACTTCTTGGATGAGTGAACCCTACGATACCCACACCCATGGATCTCTCACCCTGGCAGGCAGTAACGAGAAGGAGCAGGTTGAAACTCTCAACTCTATTTACCGTCACGCCACCACCCAGGGTTGGCAGGTGGGTATCCACGCAACGGGGGATGAGACCATCTCTGCCATAGCCGATGCAGCTGAGCAAAACCCTGAAGCAAGCAAGCTTAGAGGGGTTTGTATCAACGTTCAACCAGGTATCCGCCGCATGGTTGGCCGGGCTGTAGAGCCAATAATTGGACGAGCAAGAACCGTGCGTAGGCTTCGATTAAGGGAAATGAAAGAAGCAGGAATCAATCTGGCCCTTTCCAGCGATGCTCCGGTAACGCCAGCTGATTGGAGAGTGATTTTCGCATCCGCGGTCGACAGAGGATTCATCACAGAGCCTGATTTTGATGATGGCCAAGGCCTGAGCCCGTTGGAAGCGATGCAAGCGCTGACCACCACCGCTGCTTATCAAAGCCACTCTGAAGCGTGGAGGGGATCAATTGAACCTGGGAAGGTAGCCGATTTTGTAGTTTTAGACCGGTTGGTGGACTGGGATGGCGACCCTTGGCAGGTCACAAGGGCAAAGCCACGGGCAGTGTTTGTTGGTGGCAAGCTAGTGCACGGAGGTATTTGAGATCATGGCCGAGAAAAGACCGAACATCATTGTCATCATCGCTGATCAATTCAGGCATGACATGTTCTCCTACGCTGATGGTCCATTCAAGGTCAATACCCCTAACATCGACAAGCTAGCAAAAAAAGGCGTGATGTTTACAAACGCCTACTCCGCTAATCCGACCTGTATGCCAAACCGAGCATCAATTGCTACCGGACGCTGGCCTTCTGTTCACGGAACTAGAACCAATGGAGTCACCTTTGATCAGAATGCCGAAACCTTCATGCGGACTCTGCGTCGAAGTGGCTACAAAAACTACGCCATCGGAAAGCTTCACCACCAAAGCATGGGATGGGCTTGGGAAGATTACCAAGTCGATGAAATGCGATTGAGAAACCCTGAGGTTCTTGAAAAGATTCGGGATTCAATCACACGCGGCGAAGGGGATTGGCAATCCTGGGAAGATGCCGCCAGGCATCGCAAAGAATACTTATCAATGCCGAAGGACTATTACGGCTACGACCACGTTGACCTAGTTGTCGGTCATGGCGATAATCCGTCGGGACATTTTCACCATTGGGCTAGATCAAAAGGCGTCAGCATAGATGATCTTGCCGGTTGGAAAAACTCCACTGAGCGCAGTGAAACGGTGGAAGATGTTTACATCAGCGAAGTGCCAGCAGAGCTTCACCCGAATGCATTCATCGTGGAAAAGTTCCGCGAACGACTTACTGAGCTAAAGAACGAAACTGATCCATTTTTATTCTTTATTTCATTTCCTGACCCTCACCATCCTTTTGCCCCTCCAAAGAGCTGGTTCGACAAATGGCGGCAGAGCGATGTTGAAATTCCTGCCAATTTCTTCAGTCATGCTTCTAACTCACCTGCTCACATCGAGGCGATGTATGGCGCATCAGGTAAGCAGAATATTGATTCGACTATGACCTGGGCCCCAACCCAGAATCAGATGGAAGATGTCTTGAAGGCTCAATTTGCTCAAATCGAGTTCATGGACAATGCGCTCGGAGAAATACTTTCTTCCCTCGAGGCTTCTGGGAAAGGCGATGACACTTACGTGATTTTCTCGGGTGATCATGGCGATCTAA
>JAPLCS010000384.1 GCA_026392145.1 Fimbriimonadales bacterium
ACGGAGACGACGAACCTCAAAAGTCCGCTACCGAAACCGAGGCACTATTCTCCAAACACCCCCAACTGAAAGGCATCATCGCCCCAACCACTGTCGGACTAGCCTCCGCAGCCCAAGTTGTCACCCAGAAAGAAGTATTCCCTGGCGGCAAAAATGCTAAAAATGGCGGCGTGGTCCTCACCGGACTGGGAACACCCAACGAAATGCGAAAAGCCGTCAAAAACGGCGTAGTCGCAAAGTTTCAACTATGGGATCCCGCGGACATCGGCGACGTAGCCGCATTCGTCAGTTCACAAATAAAAGCAGGAAAACTCAAGCCCGCAGTAGGAACCAAGTTTTCCATCCCCGGCAAAGGCGACTTTACCATCGCCGAAAAGAATATCGTAATCGCTGGCAAACTCGTCACATTTGACAAAGCCAACATTGACCAATACAAGTACTAAAAAGCAAAGGCATCGGCATCTTTGCTTAGTTACCCCTGACTCCGGTCCGGGGTAACCCAACCTATCACCTTATCTGTCTTTCCCTTCAATTCCAGGTCGAGCCGAGACCAACCTGATTCAAACTCCCCAAGCGAATCAGCTCCGAAAGACTCATACACCGCATCGGTAACAATTACTTCCCCCGCTTCTGCCATCCCCTGCAACCGATGAACGGTATTCACTACATCTCCCATCGCCGTGAGATCAATAATTCCCGCAATTCCCACATTGCCAACAAAAGCCTCACCGCAATGAACCCCCACCCCGACCGGCAATCCCGCCTCCTGAAACTCTTTCGACAGAGCCAGCGCCGCACGAACAGCCGACCGAACGTAATCTGCACCCGCAATGCCAGGCAAGAACAACGCCTGCACAGCATCACCTAAATACTTATCAATCAAAGCGTCATGCTCCATCAAAGTCGAGGTGCAACTCTCAAAGAATCGATTCATTTTTGCGGCAACTTCTTGCCCGGACAGTCTCTCCGACATTGATGTGTAGCCGCGAACGTCGGCAACCAACACCGCAACCTGAACGTTTGCCCCACCCGCAGGTAGCCGATCCGAACAAAAGCCGCATAACCTTGGATTCTTAGAACTAGGAGCCCATCCGAATAGTCGAAAAATCCTCCCAAACCCTCCGAAAGGAACCGAGCACACCTTGCATCGCTCACCACCCGGAAGTCTCGGGAAAAGCACGCGTGCAATCCCTTCCAATTGGTGCCCCTGAGTCAAGTATTGCTGCCACCACTCTTCAGTTCCTTTCTTACTTCCGCCCATGCTTCTCCCATCTCAAGTTCAGACCCAACGGTCCAATAACCAGTCACCAAACAAAGGATTCCATATCCATCCCCACCGACGATACCTGCTGGAAAGAACTAAATTCGGAACACAAAATAGGTCAAATCCATAGTCCCAGCGCCACTCCAAAATAGTACGAGGTTTCGTATCATAAATTGAAGAACCGCTGAAATACTGGTTCTTAACCCTTGCCATCTACGGCAAGCTACTGACATCTAGGTTACGACAACGAGGTTAAAACTATGAAAGACCGAAGCAGAGCCTGGCGGAGAAAACAGTCCCGCCGAATCGTCAACAAGATTGAACAAACCAAGGAATGGCTCCTCAAGCCACTGCAAAAGCGGAAAGCGGACAAGCCAGCCCCCATGCCCGGAGCAAAGCCCCACGCACACGGCAAACTCACAAAAATTCAGCAACTCAGGCTAGAGATGTACCTCAATAGCCAAATGAATGACGAAGCCGCCTAAAGCAAGTCCTTCCATCATCAGCCTCCGGCAAAATGCAGTTATTACGCAAATTGCCGGAGCCAGTCCGCACAAAGTTCAAAATCCAAACGACTCAACTGATGGCCCGTCGGTAGTTCCTGAAACTGAACCTCAGCACCGCACTCAATCAACAAATCCCGCATACGGTAAGCAGAGCTAAGCGGCCCCATATCATCCATCTTTCCGTTCACCATAAACACCTTCTTGCCAAACAATGACGGCAATTCCGAAGGAACCAGTGGCAGCATCCCCCGCAACATCACTAATCCGTCTAACACATCAGAGGCAAGCAGCATCAGGGCCCCGCCAATATTCGCTCCATTGCTATATCCCACCGCAATTCTTCGCACCTCAAAATCATTCCCTGCAACAGCCGAACCCTCCAACCAAGACCGACCCCTCAAAAATTCCGCCAGTTTCGCCGACTCCTCAATAATGCTGGATACATCAAAAACCCCTTCTGCATACCGCTTAAACCAGCGATTCATGCCCGACTCGTTCACCTCTCCCCTCACCCCAAGAACCGAGGCACCAGGAACCAGCGACCTACCCATTTCAACCAAACTAGACTCATCCCCGCCCGTGCCATGCAACATCAAAAGTTCAACGGACGAACGCTCATCACCAGGTACGTAAAGGTACTTCACGAAAGGTCAATCTCCTGCAACACCTCGTTCAACTGCTCACGAAGGTCCTCCACTTGCGGCGGCAACATCAAATTCTGACCGAGAGTCTCATACGTCTCATCAATCAAAAAACCAGGTCCATCGGTCGCAAATTCAAACAACACACCACCTGGTTCCCGAAAATAAATCGACCGAAAGTAATTCCTCTCTTGAACTGGCGTCGTATGCACCCCATTCCGTAACAAAGTGGCAAGCCACGCCTCCTGTGACTCACTGTCTGCGTTCCGAAACGCAATGTGATGAATGGTTCCCGCAGAATTCAATCGCCTACCCAAAGACGGATCCCTCAAGACATCCACTTCCGAAACTCCCGCCCGAAACCGCTCCCGAAACCCACTCCCACGGGTCTCACTTTCGTGCGAATCACGAGCAATCGGCTCCCAACCAAAGAGCTCAGTAAACAACTCCTCCGACCGTCGCACTGGCTGATTACCTTCACTCACCTGAAAAGGAGCCACCGTCACACGCCGAATCGTTCGAATCGCATCCTCCGCAGGCACTGTCGAACCGCTCCAAACATCCATCTTTGTGCTTTCCGCCACTTCCTCTAACTCAATCCTAAGTCCAACAGGGTCAAGTGCCCATACCACCCGCTTGCCAAAAATTTCCTCTTCACCAAACGTAACCCCAAGTCGCGCCAGTCGCTCCCTCCACCGATCCAACGAACCGACCGGAACCTCAAAAGTCACACTCACCGTCTCGCCCTGACCCCGAACCCCCTGGCGAATTTGCCGGTATACAAAAAAGGTCATCAGAGTTCCCGGAGTACCCACACCATCACCGTAATAAAGGTGATAGACACCAGGGTCATCAAAGTTCACCGTTTTCTTTATCATCCTCAGTCCGAGAACCTTGACATAAAAGTCCACATTCTTCTGAGCGTCCTCGGCAATGGCAGTGACATGATGAATTCCTAAAATCACAACTTATTTAACGCTTTCTATAAACCATTCGTGACAGAAAACAGACACAGGCTCCAATCCAAGGCGAATCGCAAGATCCATACGTCCTAGCCATGTGGATTACAAAATGTGGGCATTACTCGCTGCAGGCTTTGCCGGAGCAACCGCCATACTTGCCAAAAAAGGTGTCGACAACGTTCCCCCAAACACCGCCCTCGTCATCAGGGTGGCATTCGTACTCATCTTTTCACTAGGCCTCGCCTTCGCCACAAAACAACTTGATATCACATCACTCTCCAAGTCCAACAAGTCCAATTGGATATTTCTCCTTCTCTCCGCAGTGGCAACCTGGCTATCCTGGACCTGTTACTTTCGAGCCCTCCAAAGTGGAACCGTGGTCAAAGTCGCCCCCATAGACAAACTGAGCTTCGTCGTCGCCATGCTCCTAGGAGCACTGTTCCTCAAAGAAAAAATAGACCTCAAACCAGCCGCCGGAGCCACACTCATTGTCTGCGGAGTCCTGCTCACACTCACGTGACCCAACTCCCAAGTAACCTGACCAACCCAACCTAACTTCCAACCGATTAGTGCCCACACAATTCCACCCTAACCTGTCAAAATGAGGTCTCCGCTCCAATGGACTTCAGCCAGCTCCACCACCTCCTCAAGCCAGATCAAATACTCACTGGCGCGGCAGCCATGCGTGGATATGATTGTGACGCCTACACCGTTGATCGCTCAGCCCCCGCCGTGGTTGTGCTTCCCGAATCCACCCAAGAAGTCGCCGAAGTCGTCACATGGTGCCACCACAACAAAGTCCCCTTCACGGCACGAGGCGCAGGAACAGGACTGAGCGGAGGAGCACTTCCAGCCCTTGGTGGCGTCGTAATTTCAACCAAGCGACTCACGAAAATCCTCGCCGTCGACGCCGAAAATCACCGGCTCAAAGCTCAAACCGGAATCGCGAACAGAAAAATTTCCGATGAAGTACAGCACCTGGGGCTCCACTTCGCCCCCGATCCATCATCGCAATCCGTCGCCACCCTCGGAGGCAATATCGCTGAGAATGCAGGCGGTCCTCACACCTTAAAATACGGAGTCACCGTCCAACACATCCTCGGCCTCAC
>JAPLCS010000294.1 GCA_026392145.1 Fimbriimonadales bacterium
AAAGGACCCACCTCCCCTTCACCGGAAATGGGTCCTCAGAGTTCAAAAAGAACTTATTGGAAGTTACAAGCTGTGCTGGTGCTGTTTCCAACACAAGTAGCTGTAATGGTTTGCTGAATCCAAGTCGCATACAGACCACAAGCCATCGCTGGAGGTCGTGGGTTGGAGTTCAAGTTCGAAGTAGTTCCATCTTCTGGCTGGATGATCGCATCTGGATCAGCACAGTAAGAAGCACCGTAAGCTTGGAGATTCTTAACAACTACGAATCGGTTGTTGAATGCACCTGGAAGAATTCCAGCTCGGACTGGAACAGCCTTTGCGTGTCCATCAACAAAAGCGTAGTTGAAAGTGCCGCTGTATCGAAGAGCTGAGTTGGTAAAGCCGTTGAAAGTATCTCCAGCAAATCCAATTCCAATAGTTGCACGAGGAGTGTCGTACGTGTCACCAAAGGCAAACATCTG
Organism: Fimbriimonadales bacterium; assembly: GCA_026392145.1. GTDB lineage: Bacteria > Armatimonadota > Fimbriimonadia > Fimbriimonadales > Fimbriimonadaceae > Fimbriimonas. Next base: position 462 of record JAPLCS010000294.1, read on the forward strand.
CGCAGGATTAACAACCGAAGTTGCCGAAATCCCAGCGTTCATATTGCCAAAGCCACCTGTAGGACGAGGAACTGCAACCTGCTTATTGAGCATTCCGCCACCTCTCCATCCAAACGGTCCCCAGTTGTAACCATAGGCGGAAAGGTACTGAGCACCGTAAACGCCGCTTCTCAGCCAGTTGGTATCTCGATCAAGTCGCTCGTCAGAGTAAATCAAAGCAATAGACTTGAAGTAAGGGAAGATTGGCATCCACCACTCGTTGCTACAACCAGAGAAGTTGGTTGGACCAGTGCAAGCTGTTGGATCATTGGTTCCCCAAATGGACGGCGTGTAGTCGTCGTTATCTGCGTAGTAGATTTGAGTGGCAGTTCCAATGTTCTTAACGTTGGAAAGTGACTTGGTCTTTTTCGCAGCAAGCTTTGCTTGAGCAAAGACTGGGAAAAGAATGGCAGCGAGAATTGCGATAATCGCAATAACTACGAGGAGTTCGATGAGTGTGAATGCTTTTCGCATGGTTGATAAATCCCGAACTGATATTGGAAAACCATTGTTAAAACAAATCGCTTAATTTGATTATTAATACTTCACATGATTAAGACCAGGTTAACAGGTTCTCAAAGCCACCCTCCCAATTCAAATGCAGACTCAGAACTGGCAAATTATGTCAAACTTAAGGGCACGCATTCAAACTGAATCTAACCCACGAGCTAGATTCAAAATGAACCACTCAGGACCTCAATGATGACTAACGTTTCGGTTTACATTCCACAAATTGGCGAAGGGCTCCAAGAAGCCAGAGTCGTAGGATTTCTCAAGAATCCTGGCGACAGAGTCCGACGAGACGAACCAATTTATCAGATGGAAACTGACAAAGCAGTCATGGACGTCGAATCCCCTGTAGACGGAATCCTCGTCTCTTGGTCAGCTAAGCCAGATGACGTGCTAGCCATCGGCGCTGAAATTGCAATTTTTTCCGTCGAAGAGGACACACCCACTCCAGTTGCCCCTCATGCTCAATCAAACGAGACTGTGTCAAACAATTCGCCAGCAACTACCGCTTCACTGTTCCTTCCTCAAATCGGCGAAGGTCTTCAAGAAGCAAGAATCGTGGCTTTGCTTAAAAGCCCTGGAGACAAGATTGAACGCGATGAAGCCATTTACCAAATGGAAACCGACAAAGCCGTCATGGATGTTGAATCTCCCTACTCGGGGACCCTCCTTTCCTGGTCAGCAAACGTCGATGATGTACTCGCAATCGGAGCAGAAGTAGGAGTTATCAAGGTTTCCGAGGGCACCGAAGTGTCAACTGCACCTTCCCACGGATCATCACAATCTACATCGGCGAACAATGCTTCACCTACTACTGAATCAATCTCAAATAGCACAGCAAACACCCGAGGTCTTCAAGGTATTCCTCCACGAACTCGAGCCTACGCAAAAGAAAAAGGCATCAGTGAGGAAATCTTAATCTCCATCCGACCAGCGGGCTCAAAATTGATGCCCGATGACATCGATGCACACCTCAGCAAATCCAAACCTGCTGGATTCACCGAAGTCCAACTCGGTGGAAAGCAAAGAGTTCTCAACAGCAGAATGGTACGTTCCAATAGTCTGGTGGTTCCCGGAACCATGACAGTGGTATGTAATTGGTCAGCCATTGAATCAGCTCGTGCAGCAATCAAGTCGAGCGGAGATTCATTCCAACCCAGCGCCTTCACCATGTTTTCCTTCGCAGTGGCAACTGCCATGAAAGAGTTCCCTGCTTTCCGCTCCACGCTCCAAGGCGACGATAAAATCAGGACCTATGACCATGTATCCCTCGGTATTGCTGTCTCGCTCCCTGGCGACGAACTCGTGATTGCGGTAGTTGACAAAGCTGATACCTTGAACTGGAAATCATTTGCCGAATCAGCCAGAGAAAGAATTTCACTTGCCCGAGAAGGTAAGGACCAGGCCAATGAAGCGGTCAGTGTATCGCTCACAAACATGCAAGCAGCCGGCCTCAGAAATGCCGTACCCGTAGTGGTCTCACCGAGTATGGCAACAATCTTTTTAGGAGAAGTCTTCCACGATCTCAACGCCGACGGTTCGACACGAAAAGTAGTCAATCTCACAATGACCTTTGACCACCGGCTTGCAAACGGTGTTGGTGCCTCCGAGTTTCTAAACAAGATTAAGAACCTCACCGAAAACATCAATGAGTTGATTGCATGAAGCCACTCATCGGAATTACGGTTGATGTTCAATCAGATAAAGAAAACCCACGCACCAAGGGACTGCTGAAGCTAAACGTCAACTATGCTGACATGGTATCGCAGGTAGGCGGTAATCCGGTTTTGATTACGCCGTTCACTGACATGAAAGAAATGGCTCACCTAGTAGATGGTTGGCTCATACCAGGTGGCGATGACATGGACGCATCTCACTTTGGGGAAGAAAACCACCCCAAAGTAGGATTACAAGACCCACTTCGTTGGGAAATGGAAGAAGCACTTTATCAGCAAATTGATCCCCTTCTCCCCATCCTCGGAATCTGCTACGGTTGCCAGTTCCTCAATGTAAAACACGGCGGAACCTTACTCCAGCATGTACCAGATCAAGTTGGGCACGAGCAACATTCAGGTGGGACACTTCAAACCTATAAAGTGGAGGAATCGAGTCGACTCAGAACCTTTACTGGTCACTCAGCGATCACAGGTGCAAGCTACCACCATCAAGCCGTAGGAAAGTTGGGAGAAAATCTTGAAGCGGTTGCCTTCGCGGATGACGGTATCGTAGAAGCAATAGAAGACCCCAACAAGCCTTTCCTTGTCGGGGTTCAATGGCACCCCGAAAGAACGCCACAAGATGATGCCACACTGAATCTTTTCCGTTCTTTCATACAAGCAGCAGAGCAATATAGAGCATCAAAATGAAGTACTTTCTCAATGGCGAGCCAGTCGAATTTGAATGGACAGGTGAGGTCGAATCTCTGTCAGACAGACTTATTGTCCGAACAAACAATGGAAGCTTTAGTGCTCTTGCAGTTCGAGATGGAGATGCAATTCTCGTTTCCTATCAGGGTTACCAATACCGCTTAGAAACCAAAAAGCCTCGCAACCGAAAATCAGGCGATGCTAGCAGCGGAGAATTCTATGCCCCTATGCCAGGGCAAGTGGTTGATGTCTTGGTCGCTCAAGGAGATACCGTTGAGAAAGGTCAAAAAGTGCTCGTTATCGAAGCCATGAAAACCCAGCAACCGTTCCTAGCCCCCTTTAACGGCACAGTGGTGACTCTCAATGCCGAAAAAGGAATGCAAGTCAAAGACGGCGAACTGCTTGCATCTATTCAAAAGACAACCGAATAAACAACACTTGATACACAAAAAAAGAGGTGGATAAACCACCTCTTTTTCTCGACTTACTAAGGTTAAATCAACCTTCTCGTGTAAGAGTAAACTCTCCGTTGATTGGCATCGGCGCACCAGCCATAGGAACATTCATCCACTTGGCAGTACCTTTGACAATGCTACAGTCAGCTTTACTGACCCAGACAGTTCCTTCAATAGCAGCTGGCTCATTCCCTTCGGTTTCAATGTTCTTGTACTTAATTTTGAAAGTATCATATTCACCAATTTTCTCTTCTCCCACGATTTCGTAGGAGGCAGTGAAGGCAACTGCACCAGTGTCCTTGTTGGCAGAACCCTTTCGAACCCATTTGCTTCCAACGGTAACCGCTTCGGCTGGCGGAATAAAGCCCTGAAGATTTTGGAGACGATAGACAGTTGCATTTACTTCATCGCCCTTGATTTCCTTGATCTCACCATTTGGCTTCATGGTCATTCTGGTAGCTGGAGTAGCTGGAATTTCCATCTCTTGACCGCCAAAGCTGATCTTTCCTTCAACGGTTTCATTCTCAACTGTGACGGTTCCGTCAGCAGCAATTTCCTTTACCGTGTCTTTGGTCAAAATCGTCGCTTCAATGGTTTGACCACCAAAATCCAAGGTTCCCTTCATTCGGTACTTGGTAACTTGGTCTTTCTTGTAGACCATTTTCAACACAACTGCATCAGCAGCGAACGCAGCTGCTGCAACCAACATCAAGCCGATTCCGGCGAATTTCATTTTGCTTCTCATTATTTTTCCGTCGGGCAAAATCGCCAGACCGCTCGTTATCTATATGATACGCTGATTGCAAACAGAGGTTGCGTCACGTTTAGTGTTAGGACTAAAGAATTAATGAGAAAGCCGACCTTTTTCTCAGAACTACCTGATTGCTGAGCGGTACTCTTTATCCCAAAGTAACCATGTCAGAAACTCTCCTACGCACTCCACTTTACGATGCTCATGTTGCACTCAATGCCCGTCTAGTTCCATTTGCTGGATATGAGATGCCAGTGCAATATGCGAGCATCATCGCGGAATCTAAAGCAGTGCGAGAAGGTGCCGGAATGTTTGATGTATCTCACATGGCACGACTAATCTTGAAGGGTGATCATGTTCAAGAGTTTCTTGAAAAAGTCACGTCAAACGACATCTCGAAACTCAATCCAGGGTTCGGCCAGTATTCGTTACTCCCAAATCTAACGGGCGGATGTGTAGACGATATCATTGTCTACAAAATCTCAGACACTCATTTTTATATGGTTGTCAATGCCAGTAACCATGAAAAAGATGTAGCATGGCTTAACGAACAGAACACTTTTGGAGTCACCATCGAAGACGAAACCGATGCTACCGCTATGATTGCGGTACAAGGTCCAACTGCAAGAGAACTCATCGCATCGTTGTCAACTGACTCGGAGCAGATTAAGAAAGCCGGACTCTTTGAACTCGTATCGACAACTATCGCCGGCGTTCCATGCTTTGCTCCATGCTCTGGCTATACCGGTGAAGACGGTTTTGAACTCATATGCCCGGCCAATCACGCCGAAGCACTCTGGAATGCTCTCCTCAACTCAGGTGTCGCCGCCTGTGGTCTGGGGTCACGGGAT
>JAPLCS010000370.1:0-15593 GCA_026392145.1 Fimbriimonadales bacterium
GAAACTGTGAGGAAAGAACTTCATTCTTGCGATGGGTTCATCGGTTATTCACATCCCGATTCCCGGATTGAGCGGTGGTCGAGATGAGAATGTTTGGACATCGGACGATGCTGTAACGGCACCATTTGCCCCCAAGAGCATGGTGGTTTTGGGTGGTGGAGCTGTAGGATGCGAGTTCAGCTACGTATTTAATGGCCTCGGGACGGATGTCACCCTCGTTGAAATGATGCCAACTCTTTTGAATGTCATGGACGAAGATCTTGGGAAAGAACTTGGGAAGTCTTTGACTAAGCAGGGCATTAAGGTCAAAACCGGTGCGACCATTGAAAAAGTTGAAAAGACCAAGGGTGGCTGGAAGGCATTTATCAAGAAGGGCACCGAGGTTGAAGAGGTTGAAGCGGAAGTTATTCTGCTTGGCGTGGGAAGAAAGGCCAACGTTGAGGGCATGAACCTTGAAAGCATTGGCGTGAAGCTGCACCGACGAGGTGTGGAAGTAGTGGACGACACCCTTCAAACTCATGTGCCAAATATTTGGGCGATAGGTGACGTAACTGGTCGAATTCAGCTTGCTCACGTTGCGCAGCAAGAGGGATTGACGGCTGTTCACAACATATTCCATCCGGACGCGAAGAAGACGGTCGATTATCGATTCGTGCCCAATGCGGTTTACACTTCGCCTGAAGTTGCGTCGGTTGGTTTGACGGAAAGTCAGGCACAAGCGGCTGGTCACGATGTTGTTGTTGGCCGATCGAAGTTTATGATTTTTGCCAAAGCGATGGCGAGCAATGAAACCGATGGTTTTGTGAAAGTGGTTGCTGATCGGAAGTATGGCGAAATTCTTGGTGTCCACATGATTGGTGGTCACGTCACCGACATGATTACCGAAGCGGTTACGGCTCTCGTGCACGAAGCGACTCTGGAATCAATGCAGACGGTTATCCATGCGCACCCCACTATGGCTGAAGCGATTATTGAGGCGTTTGAAGACGCTGCCGGTCACGCTATTCACAAGATGTAACCCTTTTGAAGGGATACTGATTCTATTGGGGATTCTGCAAGTACCAGAATCCCCTCTTTATTTTCACGATTGTGGTACGACGGCGTCGGTTACCTTGTAATCGCCTCTGAGGATTTTTTCGTAAGCTCCGCTGAGCACCCACCTTTCCAATTCTTGTGTTCGGTGTACGGGCATTGGGTGGGTCATGGTCTTGCCCATGGTGGCAAAGAGCACAAACTTTCCTAGCTTATCAAGAGCATCTGCATCTTGATAAGCCCTTGCCTGGTTCATGAATTGCTCTTGGTTGAGTTCGTGGGCGAGTCGAGAAGGACCTGCTGCGAGTTTGATCTGTGCTCGGGTAGCGATGGCGGGGTCCTGCGCAACCAGTAGTCCGGCTCGATCGGAAGAGAATTCTGCCTGTCGAGACCATTCATAAAACGCTAGAACGAGAGCATAGGTTGCCACATCAGATGCGCCCATGGTTCTTCTTCCGAGCAGGTCAAGTAGAGGAAAAAGAAGGGACCCCACGGAGAAGTAGAGGACGTGCTTTGACTTTATATGCCCTAGTTCGTGCCCCATTATGAAGTAGAGTTCTTCGTCGGACATGGTATCAATCATTCCGGCAAATGCATTAGGGAATGGATTGTTCGATACATAGAGCTCTGGTTCTGGCATATCTAGAACTTGGCAAGATTCTCTTAAAATATTGTAAAGAGTGGGGTATTGGTTCGGTCCACATCTAATTGAACTTGCCATGTTGTAGCAATAAAGCCAGCGGTCAATTCCGACCTCATAGAACTTAGTCACCAGTTGTGGAAGGAGGGGCAGTTTTTTGAGTTTTTCCAGTGCCCAGCGGTCTGCGTCCGAAACATATGCATCTGGTGTGATGCCGGTGAGAAGTATTCGTTCTGACATGGTTATAAATGACCTACGTTTTTGAGTTTATTCGGTTGCAATTTGCGTTTCGATTGGGATTGGTCCCTTTGATTTCAATGAATAAATGTTTCTTCAGTTAAGTAAAAGCCACCTCTTGACGAGCAAGGAGGTGGCTGTGTGTTTGGAGGGTGGTGTGGTGTTAAGCCACTTGCTGGAAGATTTTGCCGGAGCCATTAAGTTCCAAGAAGGCGCTTTCGGCCACCTGCTCAATGACATCGGGCTCGAGTCCTAATCGGCTGGCGGAGTGCTCAGATACTTGGAATACCAAATTCCCAAGACCTTCATCAATGTCTGCATTTCGGACAAGGGTGTCGGCAAGGTGCAGGATGTCTGCGAACATGACGTTTCGTGTCGCGAGATCTGGGTTGTGATGGTGACGGATAGCATCTGAGTATGCCTCTGGAAGGTTCCATGATTCCGCCAAAGCAGCCCCTAAGTCGGCATGATTGAATCCAAAAGCCGATTCTTCAACAATGGTAAAAGGTGTGTCGGAGCCGTCTTGCATTTGAGCGAGTGCTAGCACGTCTGCTTCCTTGAGTGTACAAAGGACCACGATTCCGAGATTGTGGAGGACGCCAATGCAGAATGCTTGTTCTGGGTTGACAGTTCCCGTGGCACGTGCAATGGCGCGAGAAACAAAGGCTACCGCTAAGCTGTGATTCCACAAGTAGTCTGGATCGACGCCCTTGCCTTGCATCGCTTTTTGCAACCATGGGAAAGTGGCAGCGACGAGAGAAAGGCTTTTGACGGTTCTCATTCCGAGCAGTACGATGGCGCCGCGAATCGATGCAACTTCTCTTGGCATTCCGTAGTAGGCGGAATTGGCTAGTTGGAGTACACGTGCTGACAAGCTAGGGTCGCGAGCAAGCACGTTTGATACAGTCAACGCATTGGCGGTGGGGTTATCCACCTCTCTCATTACTTCGAATGCAACATCCGGCATGGATGGCAAATCGGCAATTTTTTCGATTATTTCTTTTAACTTTGAGGACACAAGTTACCCCTCCGAGATATTTTAAGATCCCGAAACTCCATTAAGTTCTTGCCACAATCGGGAGCTGAATATCACGTTACAACTACTTGGACGATAGGTTTCGTTGAATAGCACAGTAGGTGATGAGTTCTTTGGGTATTTCGGTCCATCTTAGGGCGTTAGCGAGGCACGGTTCAGCGAGATTTTGGGAACGATTGGGAACTTGGTACACTAGTCATTGCTCATGCCTTCCATAGATTTTGATTTGCTCAGGCACGCTCTCACCGTTGCAAAAGAAACGGGATTGAATGAAGTGGAGATTGAAATTGGGGACACATCTTTTTCTGCGGTGATTGGAACCCAGGGTCCGAAGCCAAAATCTCCCGTTTCATCGAGTTCAGTGAGTGGTGGTGCTGGAGGGACGACACCGGTGACTTCGCCGCTTGTGCCGATTAAGAGTTTATCGGTGGGGATTTTCCATAATCAGCCGAACTTGACGGTTGGAACTTCAGTTCAAAAGGGCGACAAAGTTGGAGCTATCGTTGCTCTGGGAATTTCTAATGACGTGGTGGCCAGTGCCAGTGGTGTAGTGGCTGAGGTTTTGGTCGAAGATGGTGGTGTGGTTGAGTATGGTCAGCCGATTGCGAAGGTAGATACCTCCTCTGATGGCGGTGCCAACGCATGAGTTTTCGAATGAGTGGGGAGTTTTGCTCAGGGGAAGCCGTGAGAGGACGCTCCTCTAGACGGCGCGGTCAAACGCTGGTTGCATCGCTGATTGTGATCGCCATCATTATGATTTTGACGGTGGTTTATATGCGGGGGACCGGTGGTGGCAAACCTGCTAAGCCAGACGGTAGGGGGACTACCACGATGGGTGCCGCCAAGGCAAGTGCGGAAGATATTGCCTGCCAAAGCAATGTTAATCAGGTGAGACAGTTGTTAATGGTGGCGAAGACGTCAGATGACTCGTTTAAGCCCGCAACGGTTGATGAGATTCCAGGGGCAACTTCAGTTTCGAAGTGCCCAGTAGGCAAGGAAACCTACACGATTGGTCCTGAGTCGGGAGAAATTCATTGCCCCCATTTGGGACACGAAAAGTTTTAGAAAAGGAATTTGTTCAGAAATGTTGAAAAAAGTTTTAATTGCTAATCGAGGCGAAATTGCTTGCCGAGTTATTAGGGCGTGCCGAGAACTCGGAATTCAAAGTGTGGCTATTTACTCTGAGGCGGATCGGGAGAGTTTGCATACCAAGTTGGCAGATCAGGCGATTTGTGTTGGTGCGGGAACCAATACAGATTCTTATTTGAACTTGGCGAATGTACTTATGGCGACTCAGATTAGTGGTGCTGAAGCGGTACACCCGGGATACGGATATTTTAGTGAGCGAGCGAACTTTGCCGTAGCATTAGCGGCACTTGGTGTGAAGTTTATCGGGCCTCCCACTGATGCAATTGAGGCGATGGGGGATAAGGCTTCCGCAAAGAAAGCGGCGATTGCTGCCAATTGTCCCGTGGTTCCTGGCTCGGACGGGCCCGTGGCCACTGATTCTGAGGCACTTGAAGTCGCCGAGCAAATTGGCTACCCTGTTTTGTTGAAGGCGGTTGCCGGTGGCGGTGGTCGAGGAATACGTCGGGTTAACAGCCCAGATGAACTTGCAGGACTTTGGAAGATGGCGGTTGCCGAGGCTCAAGCTTCGTTTGGCAACGGCGAAATGCTGGTTGAAAAGTTTGTTGAAAATCCGCGTCACGTAGAGATTCAGGTTTTTGGTGATAGCTATGGCAATATGGTCTACCTAGGCGAGCGAGAGTGCTCGATTCAGAATCTTCGACATCAGAAGATTGTTGAAGAGGCGCCTTATGTTGATTTGCCCGCTGATGTCCGGAAGAAAATGGGTGAGGCGGCGGTTAGAGTCGCTTCGAGTGTTGGTTATCAGAATGCAGGCACGGTCGAGTTCTTGGTTGACACTGATTTCAATTTTTACTTCTTGGAGATGAATACTCGGTTGCAGGTTGAACATCCAGTCACCGAGGAAGTGACGGGAATTGATTTGGTTCATTTGATGCTCCGAACTACGGCTGGAGAGAAGTTGCCTTATACTCAGGACGATATCCAGTTGAAGGGACATGCTATAGAGGCTCGAATTACTGCGCAGGATCCGGATTTGGATTTTGCACCTTCTACGGGACTTATCACAGGCTGGAGAATGCCTATGGGACGCGGAGTGAGGATGGAAACGCACTGCTATGCAGGATTTTCTGTCTCGCCGTACTATGACCCTATGCTTGCGAAACTTATTGTGCGTGGGGATACAAGAGCTGAAGCGGTCGCTAAGCTAAAAGTGGCTCTTGACGAATTTGATGTCACGGGAATTGCTACCAATATTCCGTTCTTGCGTCGGTTGGTGGCATCACCATCGTACGAAGCGGGGCAATTTGATACAGGTTTCGTCCCCAAATTCTTGTCTGGGGAGGCCGTCTGACCCCTTTTAGTTATCGTAGAGTTTCTCGGGAATGTGCCCTTAAAGCTTTATACTCCACCGAATTAGGGCAAGGGCAACTTGCCGACGCGCTGGAATCTGTTTTTCAGGAGTTTTCGGACCCAGAACTCGTCGGCGACCTTTTGCGGGAGGTTGATTATCCAGAGGCTACGCTTGATTTAGTTCAGCGATTTGCCCGAGAACTCGCCAATGGAGTGTGGAAGAGTCGTGTGGCTTTGGATCGTATGATTTCTGCTGCAATTCAGGATTATGATTACAACCGGCTGGCTTTAATTGATAAAAACCTGATGCGGATTGCAGTTTATGAGTTGGAGAACATTCCTTATATTCCGCCAAGAGTCACGATCAACGAAGCCATTGAGATTGCGAAGAGGTACTCGACCACAGAGAGTGGAAAATTTGTGAACGGTGTGCTTGGCAATGTACTAAAGAAGTCGGTCAAGGCGAATTTTGACCAAAGGAATGCGCCGAAAGATCCGGATTTTGATGAATTGGAGCGAATCTACAAAGCTCCTGTAGTGGAGATTGAAGAAGTTACCGTTGATGCGGATTCAGAAGATGGTAAGGCCGCCAGTCGATATGGTGTTTGGACGAATCGAGCCGAGGGTTAGAGAGTCGTCTTTTGAAGATAATTGCTTAGATTAGTATTTGTTGTGATTGCCTGTTTTTGACTTGTAAGGAAGGGCTTACTTTTTGTTTCGGATAAACTGTTCAGCGGGATGGTGGTAATCACAATCGCAGGGGGAACAGGTTCGGGCAAGTCCACGTTAGCTGTGGATTTATCGTCTGAACTAAGTGCTCCGGTGATTAGTATTGATGATTACTATCGACCGCAAAATCACCGCACCTTTGATGAAAGGCTTGCGCTCAACTTTGATGAACCTGCGGCGATTGACCATGAGTTCTTGTTGCAGCAGCTGGACCATTTGCGGCGGGGACAGGCGGTTATTAAGCCTGTTTACGATTTTTCTCACCACACTCGAGCTGAGGCGAGCGAGATTATTGAACCCTCGGGAATTCTGATTGTGGAGGGCTTGTTTGCCTTTGCTTGGGAGGAACTTCGAAATCAGTCACTTTGCAAAATTTTTGTAGATACGCCGGTTGAGACGCGGTTTGAGCGAAGGTTGAAGCGAGATATTGAGGAGCGCGGAAGGGATTGCGATGAAGTGACTACTCGATTTACGCATCATGTCAACCCTATGCATGAACTTCATGTTGCCCCTACAATTTGTTACGCTGACTTAGTGGTGTCGGGATTAGAAAATCCAGCACGAAATCTGGAGTTGGCATTGAAACAAATTCACTCGGCACCAATTTTCATGTAGACTATCATCTACTGTAATATGCGTAACGAGAATCTCGATCCGAATGCGCTTCCGGGGGAGGGTGATGAACTCTCGTTACGTCCACGGTTTTTAAGAGAATTCATTGGGCAGGATCAGTTAAAAGTGAACCTTAAGGTTTTCATTGAAGCTGCCAAACAACGTTCTGAGCCAATAGATCACTTGCTCCTGTATGGTCCTCCTGGATTGGGTAAGACCACACTTGCTCATATCATTGCCAATGAAATGGGTTCGATAATTCATGTGACCTCTGGACCCGCCATTGAGCGCCCTGGGGACCTTGTTGGCATTCTGACCAACCTTGAGGAGGGGGCAATATTGTTTATTGATGAGATTCACCGGCTCAGCCGAGCGGTGGAGGAATACCTCTATCCTGCGATGGAGGATAGAAAGGTGGACATTATGATTGGTCAGGGACCTGCCGCCCGATCCGTGAGAATGGAAGTGCCTTCGTTCACCGTAGTTGGAGCGACTACCCGACAGGGGCTTTTGACTGGACCACTTCGAGATCGCTTTGGCATTATTAGTCATTTCCAGTTTTATGACCAGAATTCATTGGTGGAAATTATTAAGCGGTCGGCCACGATTTTAGGTTATGAAATCAGTCAAGACGGAGCGGAAGAATTAGGTCGAAGAAGTCGTGGTACTCCTAGAATCGCTAACCGATTGCTGAGAAGGGTTCGAGATTTTGCTCAGGTTGAGGGAATGAGTTCTATTGAAAAATCCATTGTTGAAAAGGCAACAACCGCACTGGATATTGATTATTTAGGTCTTGAAAACATAGACAGAACGTTGTTGAAATTGATGATAGAGCGGCATCGAGGTGGCCCTGTTGGCGTTGAAACTTTGGCGGCAAGTACCGGTGAGGACAGCCAAACGATTGAGGATGTGTATGAGCCTTATTTGATGCAGAGTGGGCTACTGAAGCGAACGCCTCGTGGGCGTTGCGTGACTGATTTTGCCTACCAGCACTTAGGTTTGACCCCTCCCCCGACGAAGAAGGGTGAGGAACGAGACCTTTTCGAATAATGCCGGTCTAGGCTTTATCGCCTCTCACGCGTTCCAGTAGCGCTTTAGTGAGTCGAATGCCGTCGGCTTCACTTACTCTGTCTCCTTCGAATTCGATTCCGATTCTTCCTCGGTAGCCAGCGGCTTTGACTATGCCAAGCAATCTTGTATAGTCCACGAAAAGTTCGTCGCCATAGGGGCCGAAGTCGTGTGTCTTTGCGCTGACGCCTTTGGCGAACGGCATCATCTCCTCGACTCCTTTGTAGCGGTCGTACTCATAAAAATTGCCGAAGTCTGGAAGTGTTCCCACATTTTTCATGTTGACTTTCTGCATGACTCCTGTGAGCCAGTCGCCCCGGCTTGAGAGCCCGCCGTGATTTTCGACAATGACATTTATGTTTTGCTTCGTTGCATATTCTCCGAGTTTGGCGAGGCCATCGGCACAGAGTCTTGCCTGTTCTTCGGGTGTGCCTTTTGAATAAGCATTGACCCGAATAGAGTGACAACCGAGGAATCGTGCGGCATCGACCCACTTGTAGTGGTTTTCGACGGCTTTCATTCGGGCGGCTTGGTCTGGGTCACCAGTAGCACCTTCCCCATCACACATGATTAGGACACTTTTTACACCCTCACTTTTACATCTATCTTTGAGGTCCTTCAGATAGGATTTGTCGTTTGCTTTATCCTTAAAAAATTGATTGACGTACTCGATTGCATCAATTCCGAAGTCTTGTTTTGCTACTCTGGGAAAATCTAAATTGGTCATCTTGCCTGAAAAGATTGTTCGGTGAAGCGACCATTCGGCGAGTGAAATTTCAAACCAGGGACGGGCGACATGGTTTGCATTGAGTGCCAAAACCTTCGCGGCAGGTACAAGCGCGAATGCTCCTACTAGAAATTCCCGTCGGTTCAAGGGAGTTCGAATCATGTGCGAAGTTTAACCCAATGAAAGATATCTCGTTGGGGATAGGTATGGGTAATATGCCAAAAATGAAGTTACCTACTTTGTCTGTTTTGCTGGTCATTACTGCCCTTGGCTTTTGTCAAACAACTTGGGCTCAAACAAATTCCGGTCAATCAAGTACTAGTCAAGTGAATTCTGGTCAAGTTAATTCGGGCCCACCTAAAGTCGATATGACCAAGAAGATTTTTGATCCAACCCGTGATACGGCCAAGGATATTGCTGATGCGATTAAACAAGCAACTAAGGAAAAGAAGCGAATACTGTTGGATGTGGGAGGGAACTGGTGTATCTGGTGCCGAAGGCTGGATTTATTGATGGAAACGGACAAGCAGATTCGCGATGCATTGAAGCAAAAATTTGTGGTGGTTAAGGTGAATTTCAGCCCAGAGAACAAGAATGAATCTATTCTTTCGAAGTATCCAGCGGTAACGGGTTATCCTCACCTTTTTGTCTTAGAGAAAGATGGAAAGTTATTGCACTCTCAGGACACCGGGTTGCTTGAGACAGGCGATCATCACGACCCTGCAAAAGTAATGGAATTCTTGAACAAGTGGTCGGGCAAATAGATTCAATCTTTTTGTTTTGAATCTAATTTGGTTGGATTGGATTACTGAGGCGGTCATTGCGACTACTGGTCACGTAAACTTAGTTGCAGTGAGCAATTACCGTTTTTGGCTCAATCGAATTGAATATCCCTTTGCTCATCGGGAGTTTGATTCGGGTGAGGGGTGGATGAACTATGTGGACGAAGGAGTGGGACGTCCCGTGGTGTTTGTTCATGGCTCCATGACGTGGTCGTTTTTATTTCGACGTTTCATCGAAGAGGTAAGCAAGACTCATCGATGCATTGCTCCCGATCACCTTGGCTTTGGCTTGAGCGATAAGCCTGCAGATGGAGACTATTGGCCAGAAGGACACGCTCGCAGGTTTGCCAAGTTTATGGATTCTTTGAATTTGCGGGATGTGACGCTTGTGTTACATGATGCTGGTGCGCCTTTTGCACTTGAATGGGCGGCACAAAATCCCGATCGTGTTCGAGATCTTGTTCTGTTCAACAGCTTTGTTTGGGATCTCAAGGACAATGCGCCTGCAATGATGTTGGCGAAGAATATTAGTAATCCTGTCAACAAGGTTTATTATCGCATTCTGCAGGCCACACCCTCGTTCATTTTGCCTCCCCTTTTTGCGGATCGGTATCGAATGTCCAAGGCTATTCAGAGGCAGTATCTCCGTCCTTTTGAAACTCATTCTGAGCGCATTGGAGTCTATACCATGGTTGAAAGTTGGAAGAAGTCTGGGGAGTGGTTTGAAGCTCTGAGACCCAAACTTGATGTTCTAGCGAGCAAGCGTGTGATGCTTGTTTGGGGCACGAAAGATCCCATGTTTGGGAAAGATGCCTTACTAAGGATGCAAGAAATTTTTCCTGAAGCAATTACCCACGAGTTTCCTGAGTCCGGTCGATTTTTACCAGAAGAACAATCTGCCAAAGTGACGGGTGAAATTCAATGGTTCCTTCTTAATAGCGGCAATCCTTCGTTTGCCGTTTTTGAACAGTTAGGTGGATGACACCTGCTCGCTTAAACAGTTACGATTGGAACTTATAAGAGGGTTCATTAGATTCACCTAGTAAACTAGGAATGTGTCCACGGTTCGAACGCCACTGATAGGATTGACTCAGCAAGAGCTTCAGGCTTTGCTGGGAGACCGAAAGGATGCGAAACTGCGTTCTAAGCAGTTGATGGGGCATATATATAAGCGATTTGAAACTTCGTTTGCTCAGATGGCGGACTTACCACAAGAGTTTCGGGATTATTTAGAAATACATCATACGATTTCCCCTTTGCAGGTTGCGACACATCGGAAATCAACTGATAAAGTAGAGAAACTCCTTGTTCATAATGGGGATCACCAAGTTTATGAATGTGTTCTGTTGCCGTATCAGGACAGAGTTTCATGTTGTTTGAGTAGCCAGGTTGGATGCCCGATGGGCTGCACGTTTTGTGCCACTGGATTAGGTGGTTTTGATCGCAATTTAACCGCTGGTGAAATAATTGGTCAGTACTTATTGCTTCAGTCGCACTCGCCTCGTCGTATTTCGCATGTAGTTTTTATGGGTATGGGTGAGCCTTTACTTAACCTCAAAAACTTGCTCAAGGCGATCAAACTCTTACACGAGGAGGTCGGGCTATCTTATCGGCATCTCACAGTATCTACTGTCGGGTTAGTGCCCCAAATTCTTGAACTCGCCAAGGAACAGCTACCGATTCACCTGGCATTATCTCTCCACTCTCCGTTTGATGAGGTGAGGGACCGATTAATGCCTGTCAATCATAAATGGCCAGTTCAGGTTGTAGTTGACGCGATGCGGGAATATCAGGAAGCAACGGGCAGAAAAGTAACCTTTGAGTACCTTTTGATTAAGGACGTAAATGACACCCCTGAACAAGCTAAGGCACTGATTCCGCTACTCAAGGGAATGCCTAATGTCATAAACTTAATTCCGTGGAACTGGGTGGATACCGGAAACGGATTTGCTCGACCTGAGCGACATCGTGTTCGAGCGTTTCGAAAGATTCTTGAGGATGCGGGGATGAATGTCACTGAGCGGGTTGAGCGGGGACATGATATCGCGGCCGCTTGTGGGCAGCTTGCTGGTCAGCACAAAGGAAAGTTTGCCCAGAGGAGCGGACAGACTGCCATACCAATTTCAGGAGGGAACCAATCCGAAGCCAATCCAGTTCTTCCCACGTAGGATTATTAATTCTGAGCTTGATTCTGGCTCTGTGCATTGGTTGCCAAAGAGCTAGTTCGACTAAAAAAGTTCATACCGACAGTGTCAGGAAGGAAAAGTCGCCACGAGAAGCTATGGGTGTTCAAACCAAGGCGGGCTCAAGTAGCCGAATGGATACTTCTACCAAAAAGCTACTTTGGAAGCTGTCATGGGTTTCGTCAGATTTTGAAATGACTGAGGGTGGGCAAGATGGAAAGATGAAGTCCGTTTCGGGGGAGGGTTTTAAGCAGGGTGTGCCTGCCTCCCGATTCGAAGCAGATAGTGCGGTTGTGGAACGGGGAAAGAACGCAATAATGTTAATAGGAAATGTGCGGCTTGAATCGATTTCTGAAAGTGCTGTGTTACTTGCAGATCGGGTGGTTTTTGACCCCGATGAACAGAAATATTACGCAGAGGGTAATGTCCGATTAGATCATCCGTCTTTTGCTATGGATTCTGGCGATAAACTGGTGACTTCTTCTGATTTGAAACGATTTTCGACCAAGGATTGGACGACGAAGTGATGAACTTACATTTAACAAAGCCTCAGATACACAAGGGTCAACAGGTAGCAGTTGTGCTAACCCTCGCTCTTTTGTCTTATGGCTTTATCCAGCAGAATCAGTTCAAAGTAGTTGATAGTCGCACCAATCCACAAATTATTATTACCGGGGACCAGGCAGAGGGTGAGTATCGTAAATCGTTTGCTTTGAAGGGGAATGTTCGGTACGAGAATAAGCAATCTAAAATTGTGGTTGCTGCAGAGGAGATCACCGGAATTTTTAGAATTGAAAAGGTGGATGGCAAGGAGAAGGACACACCTGACAATCTCAAGATGTTAGGAGTAAAGTCGCTGGAGCAGGAGGCTGAACAGGCTGGTGTTGTTAGTAAATTGACGGTAATTACTAACCAGGTTTGGAGTTCAATTGTTGACGGTAGTACTTCAAAGATCACCATGCCAAATGGTGTGAAAGCAAGCCGGAAATCTTCGCTAGGTGAGTGGAATGTTACTGGTAGAGCGGCTGAAATCGTTACTTTGAGATTTCCTCAGAAAGATCAGAATAGTGTGACGGAAATGGTATTGGCTGGTCCTGTAGACATGAGTGGATTCCAATTGGTTGACAAAGTTGCCAACGGAGACAAGTCACAAACCGCGAGAGTTAAGCAAACTTTTAGCGCTAAAGCTGATAAGTTCAGTTATTCGGACAAAGGATCGGTTCGCGAAATTAGGATGAGTGGAAATCTCAGTTATTCATTTGCTGAGGATGACGCGGATGCTTCGGAAATGACTGGTGCAAGGACCTTGATTCTCGTGCTGACCGAAAAGAATGAAGTTAAGAGTTTCAAACTCTCATCGGATGGTCCTGAGAAAATCAAATCTGTACGGCGACAATCCGGGAAGGGGTCTTAGGCGTGAAGATTCGAACTGAAAATCTTAAGAAACGGTACAAAGGTCGGCAGGTAGTTTCTGATGTATCGTTTGAAGTCAACTCAGGCGAGATTGTTGGGTTACTGGGTCCTAACGGCGCGGGGAAAACGACCTCGTTTTACATGACTGTTGGATTAGTTCAACCTAATGATGGGCGGATTTTTCTGGACGAAACGGATGTCACTAAGTGGCCAATGTACAAGCGAGCGAGGGCGGGAATGGGATATTTGCCGCAAGAGACTTCGGTGTTTCGAAAACTGACCGTTCGGGATAACTTGTTATTGGTGCTGGAGTTAGCAGGAAAGTCTCGAGAGGAACAGGAAAAGAAAGTAAAGGAATTAGCTGAAGAGTTATCCATTTCGCATATTCTTGAATCGGTAGCTGGTGTCTTGTCTGGTGGTGAGCGAAGGCGAGTTGAAATTGCCAGAGCTATGGCTACGGAACCGAAATTCATTTTGCTTGACGAGCCTTTTGCTGGAATTGACCCGAAGACGATTGAGGAGATTCAGTCCATATTATTTCAATTGAAGGCGCGTGGTATCGGCATTTTGATTACGGATCATAACGTCGCGGCAACGCTTCGAATTACTGATAGAAATTACATTCTCGTGGATGGGGCAATCATTGCAAAAGGCACTGGTTCTGAGGTTGCGAGTGATGAGTTGGTAAAGAAGCACTATCTGGGATCGCAATTTGGATTTTTGGGTGACACCGTCGAACCTGGGCAGGATGCCGGATGAATCGAGTTAATCGACTCATAATTGGTGAACTTATTGGGCCTTGGCTATTTGGGGTGGCAATGTTCACCTCGCTTTTATTGGCGGCGACTTATTTAGGACGAATCACGGAGTTTATTGTTCAAGGGGTGCCGCCTGACATAGTGCTCAAGATCACCTTATTGTTTATTCCTCCTATCTTGGTGAAAACCTTTGCGATGGCGATGCTGTTAGGTGCACTTCTAGCTTTTGGAAGGCTTTCGGGAGATTCTGAAATAGTGGCGCTTCGAGCAGCGGGAGCCAGTATTTACCGGGTCATTTGGCCGGTAGGTATGTTTGCGCTGGTGGTTGGTGTTATTACCTTTGTCCTCAATGACACGGTTGTTCCCAATGCGGTTAAGCAGGGGCAGTCAATTGGCACTGAAGTACTTAAGAAAATAAATCAGAATGCGGCTCGTCCAACATTTCAAACGATTGATGAAGACGGTGTGTTAAAGGCACTGCTGATGGCGCAGGACTTTAGCTTGCAGAAGGGCGTTTTGACTGGGGTTACCATTAAATATTTGGATGAGAATCTTCAGCCTAAGTTCTATCTGGAGGCTAAAGAAATGCGATTCGTCAACGAAAAGGAGTGGCGAATTGTTGGTGGTGCCACTCTCTTTTCGGCTGACCTGAGAGACAGGGTTGATATCGCTGGAGATGTGTGGCCCAAGGATTTGACGAAGCTTAATAAATCTCCAGCTCAAGTTGGCGTGGCCGATATTAAGGACCCTGATTATTTCACAAGTGCAGAGTTGCGAGAACAACTTAGCCGCTCGAATATTGACAAGTCACTGACTCCTGAAAACTATCGTAATCGAGAGTATTGGCTATGGACGAAGTATTCGGTTCCGTGTGCTGCGTTCGTTTTTGGGATACTAGGTGCGGCACTTGGTATTCGATCACATCGTGCAGGTACCGCCTCTGGATTTGCTCTCGCGATTAGTATTATGTTTGGGTACATGATGTTGGTGAACTTCATGAACTCGTGGGCAATGGGTGGTGCGATGCCACCAGCTGTGGCAGCCTTCACTCCAGTTGTTTTGGGGATGGTGGCATCTGCCTATATAATTCATCGAAGGAATATTGGATAAGCATGGAACCACTGGCAATCTTGTTTATCATTCTCATGGTCGGAGTCGGGGGTATGTCTGCCTTCGTAGCCGATATTTTGGGATACAAGATTGGTAAGAAGCGTCTCTCCATCTTTCGTATTCGACCTAAATATGTAGCTCGATTTAGCGTTACTTTTGCCGGAATGTTGATTCCGTTGCTTACGATTGGTGCATTTTACGGTTTCAGTTCTGACTTTCGTACCTGGCTGACACGTGGTAGCCAGGCGGTCAAGGAACTTCAGGGGAAGACTTTGGAATTGGAGCAAGTTAACAAAGACTTAGATGCTCAGTCTAAATTAGCCAAGTCTATTAGCAAAGAAAAGGAGAAAGTTGAGCTTTCGCTGAAGAGAGCCAAGCTTGAAAGTCAGGCTCAAGAAGCAAAGCTCTCGAGACTTAGATCACAGTTTTCCTTACAGGCAAGCAAGCTAACAAGCATTACCGCGTCGGTATTAAGGGCAAAGTCAACTATTGAGAAACTCGATAGCTTAAATAAGGTTTCTGAAGCAAAGTTAGTGCAAACCAAGAAGTCGCTCGATCAGTCTAAGTTGGACTTGAGTTCGGTTGGGGAGAAACTAACCAAAGCGAACCGGGAGTACCAGAGTGCAATAAGAACCTATAACGAAACAAACCAAGAGAATTTGAAGCTGACTAAGGCTAATTTGGATTTGGAGCGAGCCAATAGTAATCTAAATTCAACACTCACGGCATTGAAGGACAATTTGACCGGTTTACAGGGTGAAATTGGTCGGCTTACGAAGGAAAAGAGTCCGCACAGTCGCAAGCAGATATGGCTGGTCAGCAGCTCG